>JBOGJS010000056.1:0-1648 GCA_050745365.1 Terriglobia bacterium | reverse complement strand
AGAGACTTCCCAACTCACCCCGGGTTAAGTTTGGGTTGGCGGTGAGCTACATTCTTGAAGACCGGCGAGGCGAGGCTACTCACCTGCTGGAAAAACTAATTGCATCGGACCCGAAGTTCGAGCCTGGGTATCACGCCTTGGGCGAGTGTTACGAGGATGCGGGTAATGGAGAAGCGATGGTCGAGATTGGGAAGAAACTCCAGACAGTCAATGAATCGAATCCAATGGGTTGGTATCTGGTAGGAGCCGGATTGCTCCAACAGAGCATCCAGGACCGAAGCCTTCTGAAAGCGGCGATCGTGCCGCTGCAGCACGCGGTCGCTCTCGATCCAGACTCCAGCCGCGACGACTTCATGCTGGGCAAGGCCTACGCGGACGATCGAAATTACCCGAAGGCAATTGCAGAACTAAAGGAAACTCTTCGGCTGGATCCGGACCACGGCAGAGCACACTATGTGCTCGCCCGAATTTATCAGCGGATGGGCCAGAAGAAGCTGGCTCAAGCCCAATTCGCGGCCCATAACAAAATCATAACGCGAGAAAGTAACTCTGATTATCGTCTGCTGTTCACCCTGGCGAAACGTCGGTAAACCACCTATTCGTTAGCCCGAACGCTTTGAATTTTATTATCCGGCACAAACGCGCGAGATCAAGCTGCGCGCACCGTAGGGGTGATGTCCCGCGCGATTTCTCTTTCTCGCCCCAGGGAGGGATCGACCATGCACCGGCGAAAATTTTTAACGAACTGCGCATCGGCAGCGCTCTTAGGGAGCACCGGACCATGGGGCAAACCTGCTGGCGGTCCTATACCTCAGAGCCCTTCAGGGCTAGACGCACTGGCCGTTGGCCAGCCGGTCAATCTTGCCAGCTACGGCGAACTTCAATCCTGGTTGAGTCCACCGGCGACGCCTCTGCTACGGGCGCATCCGATAACGAGCGCAGTATCAACGGCAGCATTGCACCTTGCGAGCCTGCCGTGGCCGGGTGGGGAATGCGATGTCGGTGTCGAGTGGCCTGAGTTTCGCACCATTGATAAGGTCGTCGTCCAATATGCAGCCGCGGATAAAGCTCCCGCCGTTGCCAATCAATTCGTGGAGTACTGGACTGGCATCACTGCCCGGCAGGGATCCTGGCAAGAGCTGGAAGCAAGTGAAATCGAGGGCAGTCCCGTGCGAATTGACGGGCGAACCTGGTTTTTTTCGTTCTCATCCCGCCGAACCTGCAAGGTGCGGCTTCGCTTTCACAACCAAAAACAGGTGGAGATCAGTCGCTTCGAAGTGTACGGGCCTTCAAGGTGGAGAAGCGGAAAAATCCACGTCGAATGGGGACATCGCGGCCCGGAACAATCTTACAACGGGAAATTGGAGAGATACAACGGCGAGGTATTAAGGATTAGCCCCTTTGGGGGGACCCGGCTCACAGGGAATCTCTCCTGGACTTCCACGGCGGGGAATGGGACGATCGCGGGAATCGAGGCCAACGTCCTTTATGCGTGGGGCATGGACGTAGACCGCACTATTGTGACCTTGCGCACCCAAGGATCTGATCTTTCGTTTCTACCCGGTGAAGTGTTGGAAGAAGAACCTATTGACGCGCCAGACTTTGGCGTCTATATCCGGAAAAGCTCGTTGAACCTGGATCAGGCGGG
>JBOGJS010000055.1:0-10296 GCA_050745365.1 Terriglobia bacterium | reverse complement strand
AACGTGGTGGGCGTGGCAAGGACTACCCGCTTCGTCATGGCGTCTTCGATCAGGTCGCGGTCCCGCTCGATGGCGGCGCTGAAAAACGACTCGCCGGGAAGGAAGAGCACCACAATTTCAGGAGTGTGCTCGAACTGCTGCCAATAAGCTCGAGACGCAAGTTGATTCATATGCTCGCGGACGAGCTGGCCGTGGCGGGCGAGCTGCTGGCAGCGCTCTTCCTCGCTTGTTGCCGAGGCAGCGTCAAGAATCGCCTGAAGTGGCGCCTTTGCGTCCACTGCGATGCGGCGGCCGCCGGGAAGGTTCACGATCATGTCAGGACGAAGGCGTCCGGATTCGCTCGTAAGCGTTTCCTGCTCCACGAAGTCACAATGTTCCGACATCCCGGCGAGCTCCGCCGCGCGCCGGAGAGTCATCTCACCCCATCGGCCGCGAACTTGCGGGCCACCTCTCAGCGCATTGGCCAGTGTGCCGGCCTCTTTCTGAAGCTGCTGATTGATGCTGGCGAGGTTGCGGAGCTGCTCGTCGAGGCCGCCATAGGCATTCTGACGTGCTTTCTCCATCTCCAGGACCTGTCTCTCGTAGCGGTCAAGAGATTCTTTGAGGGGGGCGACGAGCGCTTGGATTTCTTTCTGACGTGACTCAAGATCACCTGCAGCTCGCGCCTGCAGGGTTTCGAAAGCACTGCGCGCGAGCGCCATGAAATCCTGATTGTTACTCTTGAGCGCTTCGGCCGAGAGAGCACGAAAGCTGTCCCCAAGCTTCGTCCGCGCATCTTCGAGCAATTCTTTTTGCTCATCAAATTTCGCTTGCGTCTGCTCCAGGCGAGTCTCCGCCGCAACGCGCAAAAGCTCCTCGTCTTTCACCTTTTCGCGCAGGCGGGCGAGCTCCTGCAACTGCGGCCGGAGCTCGTTCATTGCGCCCTCCGCGCTCTTGATTTTTCCCTCCGCTTCGATGCGGATAGCCGAGAGATGAGCCTGGGACCGCGGCCTCATCCACAACCAGCAGAGCACGGCACCGACGACAAAGCCTCCAATCACAGCAATCCAATTCATTTATCACCCCTGATCCTGGTTTGCCGGGCAAAGAGAAACGAAATCGCACCAGCGGCAGATAAATCCCGGCTTGGCCGCGAAACGGCCTTGCCGAATGCCGGCGGCAACCTTACGAATCTCGCTGAGGCATTCCTCAAGCTGCTCCGGCGTTCTCACTGTTGAGACTGGCTGATTATTGCCAAAACTATAAAGCGTCAGCCGCACCGGCCGTAGCCCCAGAGCCCGTTCCGCAGCCAACGCGTAAACGGAAAGCTGGAGGCTTTTTTCAGCATCCTTTTCCGTGCGAGGGCGGCCGGTTTTGTAGTCGATGAGTTCCACTTCGCCTTTTTCCATAGGGTCGAGCAGATTGATTTGATCGATGCGCCCTTCAAGGATCACTCCGTCCAACTCCAGACGGAAGCCCTGCTCCATCTGAATCCTTGCGCTGTTAAGCGGAAGGGCATTGTGGCGCTCGACAAAGGCGCGAAGCTGCTCGATGCCCGCCTTCCGGTAGGTTTCTGCCTGGTATTCATCCTCGAAGCCCACATCGCGCCAGTGGTCTGAATAGAACTTCTCAAGCTCCGTGAAGTCGGGCAGCGATTTCCGGCGTAGCTCGAAATAATGCCTCGCGCTCGAGTGCATCAGGTTGCCAAATGTCAGCGCCGCTTGGGATTCGGTTGGAATTTTCAACACGTACTGGAATTTGTACTTGAGCGAACAGTCGCGATAGTCGCTGATCGAAGTCGCACTGAGCCGGAGCTTCGGCTCCGCAACGACCGCTTCGCGCGTCCATTCCTGAAGGCGGTCATGGTTCCTTCCAAGCTCTTTGCCGGCGCTCTCGAACAAATTCCCCTGGCCGGAGCCCATTCCTCGTTCAGGAAGCGAGGTCTGTGCGGCCGCTTGAGCGCCCTTTTCTGCGCGCTCCTCGGGGCGTCCGGCTGTGCGCTTCTGCTCCAAACCAGAATCCGGAACTTCAACCTGTGCGATGTCGCGCGCTCGAATCACGGGATCAGAAAGCAATTCCTGGATGAAAGCGGAATGTGGCTTTTCGGACCGCGAAACGCTTGAAACGTAAAGCCGCTGCCGGGCACGTGTGAGCGCGACGAAAAAGAGCCGCCGCTCCTCTTGCACGTGGATAGCCGGTGGAGGAGGCGGACCCTTTCGAAGCTCTTGCGGAAACTCGATCACGGGTTTACGCTCCGTGGCCGGGAACCGGCGAGCCGAAACGCCGATCACGAGCACAACTGGAAACTCCAGGCCCTTAGCCGCGTGCACGGTCATCATCTGGACGGCATTGCGCCCATCCGCAGTTTCCGAGGCCTCGATCTTTCCCCCAGCTTCGACGAAATAATGGAAATACTCCACGAATTCCGGTAAACGCCGGGTTTCACTCTTTTCTTCCCAGCCGGTTAAAAACTTCCGGAAAGCTTCGAGGTAACGCTCTTCCGGCTCGCCAGGAAGGTAACGCCAGCCCAGTTGATTAATCAAACGGTCCAGCAGACCGGAGATTGGAATCTTCCCGGAAAGTTTATGTAAGCCGCCGAGAAGGCCTGTGAGCTGCTTCCATCCTGTTCTTTCCAGACCGCGAGCAATTTCCGGGGAACGGCTGCGTTCGATCACCGTCCAAAGTGAGCACCGATCTTTGGCTGCTTGCTGCCGAATCGCCTGTGCCACGGATTCAGGAAATTCCCACCGTGGATCCAGCAACACCCGGCTAAGACTAATGCTCTCGTGAGGTGAGTGGACCAGTTTGAGATAAGCGATCACGTCGCGCAGCACCGCTACCTGGAGAATGGAAAGCCCTCGAATGGCGAAAGGAACGTTTCGGCGGCGAAGCTCCGCGACGAGCGCGTCGCGATAATGGTGCGCCCGGTAGAGCACAGCAATGCCGTCCAAGGCTATGCCTCGCTCCCGGAGCCGCTCGATCTCTTCAGCAATCCACGAGGCTTCGCTCTCGGGATCACACGCTTTCAGCAGATAAACAGGCGATCCTTCGTCGTTTTCGGAGGCAAGCGGCGGTTTCTCCCCGTAGCGAGTGTTATGAGCGATTACCGCTCCGGCAGCGCGCAGGATCGTTTGGGTGGAGCGATAGTTCTGGCTAAGGTAGATCGTCCGGTTGCCTGGGAAAGCCTGCTGGAACATCTGGAACGCGCCGTGCGAGGCGCCGCGAAAGCGATAGATGGCCTGGTCATCATCGCCCACCGCAGTAATGTTCGAAGGAGGAGCCACGAGCAGTTTCAACAATTCTATCTGGCCGTAATTGGTATCCTGAAACTCATCGACGAGAATGCATTGGAAGCGCCTGCGTGCCTCCTCCAAAACTTCGGGCTTTTGCCTCCAAAGCGCCACTGTTTCGCTCACCAGGCTTCCGAGGCTGGAGGCGCCGGACTCTTCAATCAAGCGGCGGCTATTGCGAAACACGCGGGCGAGTTCTTTCTTCTTCAACACTTCTTCCCATTCAAGGTTCTCTTCCGGACCAGAACGGCGGTGATTAAATCTCATTTCGCATTCCCGGACGAAGCCTTCAAAGTCTTCTGGCTCAATCAGCTCATCCTGACACCGGGAGAAAAAATCATTGAGGTCATGCAAGAAAGCTCCCGGCTCGGCGAGCTTCTGGTATCGCTCCAGGCCAAGAGCGGCAAGTCGCCGGCGCAGAAAAATCCAGACGTCGGTCTTATCAAGAAGCAGGCGGTCCACATGACATTTGCGAAGCTCGTGCAGGCAGAATGCATGAAAGGTGGAGATGGTAGGAAGAGTTGTGAGACCCGGCAAGGCCTCCGCCAGCCGGCGCAGCATTTCCTGTGCGGCCTTCTCAGTAAACGTGAGGGCCAGAATATTCTCCGAGCGCAGCGGAAGACCGCCTGTGCCGAAGGCGTCCCTCTCGAGCATCCGGACAATGCGTTGGGTGATGACGCGAGTCTTTCCCGTGCCAGGTCCGGCCACCACCAGGAGCGGCCCTTCACCGTGTTCAACAGCGTGTTTTTGCTCCGGATTCAGCTCCAGCATGAGAGTGAACTTTACCTGGATTTAGCACCTCGCGTGTAACCTCTTCCATACGAGGCAACGTCTGAAGATTATGGAGGCGCCACATGGGTGACGTGGCGCAACCGTGATTTAGCGAAATGATAAGGAGAAAACTAAGATGAACAATAACAGACTCTCTCTGGCCAGGAGCAAAAGCCAATCCGGCGACGGGCGCCAGCGAGGGCAATGGAAGAAGGGAATGCTGTTCCGCTTCACCACCGTGGTTTTTATACTGCTTGCAGCATCGCTCCTTTTCCTGCCGGCACAGCAGGCTTTTCCAGTTCCCCTCCCTCAAGCCGGCGAGCAAGGTGGCTGGCAGAATGGTGGCAGGCACGCGCGCCGCCATAACGAGATGAGGTTCTTGAGCCGGGCGCTTAATCTGACCAAGCAGCAGAAGGCGCAAATCAAACCCATTCTTGAACATCAGCACAAGGCGATGATGGCCCTCCGGCAAGACACGTCGCTTTCTCGCCAGGAGCGCAGGTCGAAGTTCATGGCCCTCCGCAAGCAGACCATGGAGAAGATCCGTCCCATTCTTACCTCCGAGCAGCAGGCGAAGCTTCAGCAGATGGAGCAGCGGCGCGAGGAGCGAATGCAACAGTGGCGACAGCAACACGAGGGAAGCGGAAGCCCTGGATCGGCGCCGCAGAGCCAATAAGACAGTGACGAGTGAAGAGTGAGGAGCGGCGAGCCGGGGCAGCCAACTTCAGCGCTGTTCTGATTTCATAATGGCCGTGGGCGTTTTGGGTGGCGCAGACCTCCGTTTTCGAGCCTGCGGCTTTTCGGTAGCAATTCATGAACAAGCTGCAGAGTTTCTGGAAGGCGAAAGTCTGCGCTACCTCTCCTGCCAATCCAAAATCGAAAAGCCTCACGGCGAGAAAAACCTTCGCTGTCGCTGCCCCTTACACCGCATTTAACAGTCTCAGCATTTCCTGCGGGTCCGTAGTGGGAAGAGCGCACTGAAAGTTCCGGCAAACGTAGGCGGTAGCCTTGCCTTCGGTGCTCGTCATCAGTTGAGTGAATTCGGCGAGAGGCTTTATGCCGCGAGATGTAGCGTCATCGGAACGCAAGAGTGTCACCTTATTGGGTAGAAACGGATTTCCCAGCGCTTTGAGCATGGCCTGCGTGTCCCCTGTCTGGGGATTGCCGGCGATCACTACTTCGTAGGAAGGGCCCAGAGCAAAGTCCAGCGCGACCATCCACAGAGCGTAGGCCGCAGGAGACTCACTGATCGAAGCGCCAGATGCGGCGGAAAGCCGATCGGCTTTTTCCTCGAGATCAGCGCGGCCGGTCAAGCGGGCAAGCCGCAGCAGATTGAACAGAGTCACGGAGTTTCCCGAAGGAACGGCCCCATCGTAGATTTCCTTCGAGCGCACAAGAACGCTTTCCTGGTTGTCGGCGGTGAAGAAAAATCCGCCGTTTGCCTCATCCCAGAAATGAAGAAGCGCGTAATCATTCAGTTCGAGCGCCTCCCGGAGCATCTCTGTCTCAAACGTTGCCTCATAAAGCTCGATCAGTCCCCAAATCATAAAAGCGTAATCGTCGAGGTGGCCGGGAACCCCCACATCGCTTTCCCGGTAACGATGCAGCAGGCTACCCTCTGAAGTCTTCATGCGGTTCAGAATAAAATCGGCCGCGCGCCGCGCGGCTTGAGTGTAGCGAGGCTCCTCAAGCACCTGGGCGGCCTTGGCGTAGGCCGCAATCATCAGTCCATTCCAGTCCGTCAGAATTTTGTCATCCTTGTGCGGATGCACCCTTTTCTCACGCTCTGCAAATAGCCTCAGGCGAGCCGATTCCCACCGCTGGTACCAGTGTTCCTTCGCTATGTCGAGCTCGCGCGCAAGCTCCGCCGGCATCTTCGCCTGGTGAAGGATATTTTCGCCGCCTGCTCCGCTGCCCATGGGATCGGGAAAATTTCCGCCGGGCTGAACGCCGAATGATTGGATCACAAAGGCCGCATCTTCATCACCGAGCAAGTTGCGGATTTCCGGCTCCTTCCAGAGATAAAACTTACCCTCAACGCCTTCTGAGTCTGCATCCTCCGCGCTATAAAAGCCGCCCTCTGAATCCGTCAAAACACGTGAAACGTAGGCAAGCACTTCACGCACCGTTGCGGCATACGCTTCCCTCCTTGTCGACTGGAAGGCTTCGGCGAAAGCCATCACCAGCATCGCCTGATCGTAAAGCATTTTTTCAAAATGCGGTACGAGCCATTCCGGGTCCGTTGAATAGCGGTGAAACCCGAACCCGACGTGATCGTAAATTCCGCCGCGCCGCAGGGCGGACAGTGTGTGCTCAACCATCTCAAGAGAGGAGGCATCTCCTGAGCGTTTCGCATACCGCAGCAGAAACAGGAGGGTGTGGGGCGTCGGGAACTTCGGCGCCCGGCCAAAACCGCCGAAGCGTCCGTCAAAGCGTGAGCTGAGCTCCTCGAAGCACGCCTCGAGCGTGGTGGCGCTGAGCGCGCCAGGAGCGGCCGCCGCCGAGGCTTGTTGCAAAGCTTGCATGATTTCTTCCGCGGACCGCGCCACGTCCTCACGGCGCGTGCGCCATACCTCGCCGATACTGGGAATAAGGGTGAGCATTCCCTGCCGCCCAAAGCGCTCCCCGCGCGGAATGTAAGTGCCGGCAAAAAATGGCTTTTTCTCCGGCGTCATCACGATCGTCAGCGGCCATCCACCACTGCCCGTCACCATCTGGCAAACGCGCATATAGACGTTATCGATATCCGGGCGTTCTTCGCGGTCCACCTTGATGGAGATGAACACCTCATTCATCAGCTTTGCCACTTCGGAGTCTTCAAAAGATTCATGTTCCATGACGTGACACCAGTGGCAAGTGGAGTACCCGATGGAAAGGAAAATGGGCTTGTCTTCCCGGCGCGCCGCTTCAAAGGCTTCGTCTCCCCAGGGATACCAATCTACCGGGTTATAGGCGTGTTGGAGAAGGTACGGGCTCTTCTCACGGCTTAGCCTGTTCGCTTGGGCGGTTGCGTTCCTTTGCGAGTTTTCCAAAAGTGTCACGTGCCTCTCTGTAGAATTTGCCCTCGGTCGATCCCTGTTGCCTTCCCACGAGCGACGGCGCCCACGGCGTTAACGAGCCGTTCGATCTCCTCCGTCGTGGTGTAACACGCGCAACCCGCCCGCACAAGCCCTTCCGCAGCCAGCCCGAGGCGCTCGGTGACCGTCTGCGCGTAAAAATTTCCGGAGGAGAGAAACAGCCCGGCTTCTCCTAATTGCCTGGCAATGCGACTCGAAGGCTGGCCGCGAACAGTAAAAGAGACTGTCGGCGTGCGCGGAGATGCGGGAGGCGGCCCGTAGAGCGTAACGCCAGGGATTCGAGATAGACCTTCCCATAATTCGGTCGTGTGTTTCCTACCCTGTTTGTCGAGCAGGGCAAACGCGGATTGCAGACGCTCGCGGCGTGTGGGTCCAGCGCCCAAAGAGGCGAGAAAATCTACCGCGGCCCCGGCTCCGACGATGCATTCATGATTTTGCGTGCCGGTCTCAGCGCGCGCAGGAGCCGTGTCCGGGGCGGGCGCGAGCTTCGGAAATTGAATCGACGCCAGCAATTCGCGCCGGGCAAAAAGCGCTCCCAGATGAGGTCCATAAAATTTGTATGCCGAACACACCAGAAAATCGCAGCCAAGAGCACGAACGTCGGGCAGAATATGGGGCGCGGAGTGTACAGCGTCAACGAATATCCACGCGCCTGCTGCATGAGCGAGGTGGGTTGCTTTGAGCACATCATTCACTGTGCCCAGGGCGTTCGAAGCCACTCCCAGCGCCACCAGCCGCGTCTTGGGATTCACTTGCTGCTCGAAGTTGTCCCAGTCAAGCTGTCCAGTTTCCGGAATCATCCTGACGCTTCGCACCCGCACGCCGCGCTCGTGCTCCAGGTCTCTCCAGGGGTCGATATTGGCATGATGATCGAGCTCGGTGACGATAATCTCATCGCCCGCCATCCATCGCCTTCCGAGCGCTCTCGCGAGATGAAAGGTGAGTGAGGTCATGTTCGCGCCAAAGATGATTTCCTGAGGTGACGCGTTGAGAAAATCGGCCAAAGCCATGCGGGCGCCGTCAATAGCTTGGTCTGTTTCAACGCTGGCCGCGTAAGGCCAGTGCCGGTTGGCGTTGTGGTGGTAGAGATAATCCGCCATCGCCTCGACCACGCACCTCGGCGTCTGTGTTCCACCCGGCCCGTCAAAGTAGGCTACGGGAACACCTTGCTGTCGCCGCTCGAAAGCGGGAAACTGACTGCGGATTTCAAGCAGGTGCTCCCCGGCGCTGTTCATCGCTTCGTCATCCCCAATTCGTTTCTCACTCCCCCGTTACCTCCCGGCACGATGCTACTGCGCGGTGAGTCCGCCGTCCACCAGGAGCGACGCTCCGGTAATGAAAGAGGATTCCTCGGAGGCCAGAAACAGGATAGCGTAGGCCACTTCGCGCGGCTGACCAATCCGCTTCAGGAACGTCTTCGCTCCTTCTTCCGCCTCAAACTGCTCGCGTGTTATCCCCGCCATCTGCATGTGGCGGTAAGAAGCGGACGTCAGAATGGTGCCCGGACAGACGGAATTGACGCGAATCTTGAACGGCGCAAGGTCCATGGCCATGTTGCGCGTCATCTGCAGGATGGCTGCCTTGGTGGAACTATAAGCAAAAAAATCGGGTTGGGCAATGAAGGCTGAAATGGAAGCGAGGTTCACGATGGCGCCGCCCTCCGCCTGCTTCATGGGCTCCACAGCATATTTGGTGACCATTGCCGTGCCCATCACGTTCACGCCGAGCGAGTGCTGCCAGTCTTCGACGGTCGCGTTAAAACCCTTCAGCACGAACGTCGCCGCATTGTTGACGAGAACATTCACCTTGCCAAAGCTCTGCACTGCCGCCTCGCAAATCTTTTTGGCCTCGGCTTCTTTGGAGATGTCGGCTTCGACAAAGCGTGCGGCTCCCCCCTTGCCTTCAATTCCCCGGACCGCTTCCTCTCCCGCCTTTGCGTCGATATCTGCCGCCAGCACCTTGGCGCCTTCTTCGGCGAAAACCTCTGCTGTTGCCCTGCCAATTCCGCTTCCGGCGCCCGTCACAATCGCTACTTTATCTTTCAATCGCATCGTCAACCTCAGATTAGATCAAGAATTTAAGCCGCCATTTCCCATGGCGCGATGACCCGCCGTTACGTTTGCGTTTTCGACTTGCCCAAAAATTGCGCTTCGAGCCAACCAACATCAGCCTTGCGATCGGGACCAACAATCACGCCCTCGGGGCGCGTGGCGATTCTTTCCTTGCCATTCATCACGGCCACGTTGTAGAGCTCTGCAAGCGGGAACTTCTGCGCGACGGCGCCTTGCCCTCCTACGACTTCAGAGCCGCGCCGCACGTTATCCATCAGCCGGCAGAGGTGCAGCAGATGATAGGGATTGCGCCGCATCTCGCCGCCGTGCTCGCAAGCGCCCACGAGTTGTCGCGCCACCAGTTCCGGCGTGACGCCCACCATGAGGTTGGGCCGCTCGATTTGATGCCAAATTTCCGTCTCAACCAGCAGCACGGGCTTGCGCTTCGTTCGCTCAAGGTGAGTGCCGAGCGCATCAACAGCCAGATAATGCGTGCCCACGTGCGTCGTGTTAAAGTCCTGGGCGTGTGGCGCAAACACCACGTCGGGTTTTTCCCGATCAAAAATTCCGGCGAGTGTTTCCACTTTGGCTGCCCACTCGTTTGGATGCTGTTTGCGGGCCGCTTCATTTACGTTTTCAAAACCGTGAGGCGGCTCGGCCACGATCAAGCGGAAGTCCAGGGCGCGGCAAGCAGACTCGATTTCCCGCAGGCGTCTTTCCTTTTGGGCGGGGTCGCGGCCCAGAGTGATGGCGACGTTCGTCACGGGGGCGCCCGAATCCAGGTGCAGACGCAAAGCGAGCGCGCCGCTCAGCGCTTCGTCGTCCGGATGCGGAGCGCAATAGACAATTTTAGCGGCACGGTCGCGGGCATCGGAAGGCGCCGGCGGCTCCGGCGCAACAAGCGACGGCCCCAACGGGATAGCCTGGGCTGATTCAACGCTCGCAATCACCGCGTTCAGGTGGTGAAGCCATTTTTCATAGCGGTCCTTCCATAATTCCTCGGCCTCATTCGACACGGTGGTGTTCTCCCTATCAGCATTCCGCCATCGCAAGGTAGCGTTTCGCTGTTCAGAAACTCTGCCTGAGGTTTCTAAAATTCCAGCCCTCTCCCGCGGAAGAGGGCTGGAA
>JBOGJS010000054.1:0-8527 GCA_050745365.1 Terriglobia bacterium | reverse complement strand
GCTCGCCACCCTCTCCCCACGGGAGAGGGCCTAAAAACGCGAGAAATAACCCTCTCCTAGGGGAGAGAGTACACGATGTAGGAGGGTGGGTGAGGGGTAATTTTCATGCTTAGGGATGTTGCTGCAGGTTCATGGTTGGATGGCAACTCACCTGTTGAGGAGGTAAACGATGACCGGCACGGTGGTAGGCGAGCGGATGAAACGCAAGGAGGACCCTCGCCTGATTCAGGGGCGCGGCCACTATGTGGACGACATCAAGCTTCAAGGCACGCTCCACATGGCCTTCGCGCGCAGCGTTCAGGCCCACGCGCGTATTCAGTCCGTCAACGTTTCGGGCGCCCTGAGCATGCCCGGCTTGGTGGATGTGATCACCGGCGCAGAACTTAAGGGTAAACTCGGCCTTATACCCTGCGCGGCCGGAATCGAGGGACTCAAGGTGCCAGACCATCCCTGCCTGGCCGTGGAGAAGGTCTGCTATGTTGGCGAGCCGCTCGCGGCGGTGATTGCTACAGACCGTTACAAGGCCCAGGACGCTGTAGAAAAGATCGAAATTGAGTATGAGTCACTACCCGCCGTCATCAATCCCGAAAAAGGACTTGAGCCGGGAGCTACGGTGATCCACCCGCAGGTTGGGGATAACGTCGCCTTCCTGGCGAAGCTCGAAGGTGGTGATTGGAAGGCCGTTGAATCCAACGGTAGCCTCAAAGTGATCCGGCAACGCCTTGTCAATCAGCGCCTTGCCCCCGCTTCAATGGAAACGCGCGGTGTGGTGGCGAACTTTTCACCCGGCGAAGAGACGCTCACCGTGTGGTCTTCTACCCAGGTTCCCCACATTCTCAAGACGCAGCTCGCCATAATGCTGGGAATCGATGAGTCCCGCTGCCGGGTGATTGCGCCGGAAGTGGGCGGTGCCTTCGGAAGCAAGCTTAACGTCTACGGAGAAGAGGGTGTGGCGTGCTATGCCTCGCGGAAGCTCGGTCGTCCGATCAAGTGGATCGAAAGCCGGCGAGAGAATCTGCTGGCCACCACGCACGGCCGCGATCAGATCAACGACGTTGAAATCTACGTTCAGCCGGACGGCAAAGTGGAGGGTCTAAAGTGCTGGATTATCGCCGATCTCGGTGCCTACCACCAGCTTCTGACTCCGGCTATTCCCACGCTGACAGCTCTCATGATCCTCGGTTGCTACAAAATTCCCAATGTTTATGTTGAAACCAAGGGCGTCTTCACCAACAAGATGGCGACGGACGCATATCGTGGAGCGGGCCGCCCGGAAGCAACCTACATTATCGAGCGCGTCATGGACATGGTGGCGCACGAGCTGAAGATGGATCCGGTGGACGTCCGGATGCGAAACTTCCCTGACCCCACAGATTTTCCACTGGACCTGCCCACGGGCGTCACTTATGACACAGCCAATTATCAGAAGACATTGAAGAAACTTTTGAGGATGGCCGGCTATTCAAAACTGCGCCGCGAGCAGCAGCGGCTGAGGGAAAAAGGCAAATATCTTGGGTTGGGCCTTTCGACCTACGTGGAAATCTGTGCGATGGGACCTTCCAGCCGCATGCCTGCCGGCGGTTGGGAATTTGGCTCGGTCACCGTCGAGCCGACGGGTAAAGTCACTGTGCTGAGCGGCACCTCACCGCACGGCCAGGGGGAAGAGACGACTTTCGCTCAAATTGCAGCAGATACGCTGGGCATTTCTTTTGACGATGTCACGGTTTATCACGGCGATACTTTCCAGGTTCCGCTGGGTATCGGCACGTTTGGCAGCCGCACCACTGCGGTCGGCGGCACGGCCATTTTGAATGCGGCTTTGCGAGTCAGGAAGAAGATGGCAAAGATCGCGGCCTGGAAGCTGGGCGTGAAGCCGGGTGAGCTTGTCTTTGCCGCCGGAAAGGTGCAGAACGTAGATGGAACCAAGTCCATGACCTTTGTCGAAGTCGCGCAGGAAGCTATCTTTGCCAAGCAGCTTCCTGCGGGCATCGTGCCGGGACTTGTTGAAAACTGCGTCTTCGAGCCTTCCAACTATACCTTCCCGTTCGGCGCTCACTTGGCGGTCACAGAAGTTGATGCCGCGACGGGCGAAGTGCGGCTTCGTAATTATTATGCGGTGGATGACTGCGGCCGCGTCATCAACCCAATGCTTGTCGATGGCCAGGTGCACGGCGGCCTGGCACAAGGCATTGGCCAGGCACTCTGGGAGACGCACGTTTATGACGAAACGGGCCAACTCGTGACCGGCACGCTCATGGACTACGCCGTGCCCAAAGCTCATCAGTTTCCCTGGTTCGAGACGGCCAGTATGGAGACGCGAACCCCGGTGAATCCGCTGGGAGCGAAAGGGGTGGGCGAGGCAGGAACGATCGGCTCAACGCCGGCCATTGTGAATTCTGTAGTAGATGCGCTGGGCACTCTGGGCATCCGTCACATCGATATGCCGCTTCAGCCGGAAAAAATCTGGCGCATTTTAAACCAGAAGGCAGAAAGCAGCCAGGCAGTGGGCGGAAAGCAGTAAGGCAGAAACCAGCCACTGATGTACCGCTGCGGTTCTATGGAGGCTCACATGATTCCTCAAGCTTTTGAGTACCACGCTCCGAAGAGTTTCGCGGAAGCTGCAAGTTTGCTTTCCGAACTGGGAGACGAATGTAAAATCCTGGCAGGCGGCCACAGCCTGCTTCCCACGCTGAAACTGCGCCTCGCTCAGCCCCGATCTCTCATCGACCTCACCCGGCTCTCCGAGTTGAAATACATTCGCGAATCCGATAACAAGATTGAAATCGGCGCCTTGACCACGCATTTCCAAATTGAAAGTTCCGATTTGCTGAAAACGAAGTGCCCTCTGCTGCCAGAAACAGCTCGAGAAATTGGCGACGTTCAGGTACGCAACCGTGGAACTCTGGGCGGAAGCCTGGCGCATTCAGACCCGGCGGCTGATTGGCCGGCAGCCATCCTTGCGCTCGATGCCGAGATTGAGGCAAGAAGCGCGAGCGGCTCGCGGTCAATTGCGGCGACGGATTTCTTCGTGGACCTTCTGACGACGGCGCTCCGGAGCGATGATATCCTGGCGGCCGTTCGCATCCCCGTGCCGGAGCCACAAACGGGCTGGGCCTATGTGAAGCTGCATCATCCAGCGTCGGGCTATGCGACGGTGGGCGCAGCGGCAGTCATTCGGCTGGGCGAATCAGGTGCCGTCGAACATGTAAGAGTGGGCATTACGGGGGTGGGCCCGAAGGCCTACCGGGCAATGAAGGTGGAGGAAGCGGTAAAGGGAAAATCCGCGAAGGCCCTGGAAGCTGCCGCCGCCTACGCCGTCGACGGTGTTGACGTAAATGCGGATCTCTATGCATCGGCCGAATATCGCAGCCACTTAGCGCAAGTTTACACGCTCCGCGCTTTGGAAAAAGCGCTCGAACGGGCACGCGGGAAATGACGGTATGAAGGTTGAAGGATCGTACACCGTTCCTGCCCCGCGTGATCTCGTCTGGCAAAAGCTTATGGATCCCAAGGTGCTGGCCCGCACATTGCCGGGTTGCGAGAAGTTTGTGCCCGATCCTGCCGGGGGATTCAAGGTGTCGCTGAAGATTGGCGTAGCAGCGATCAAAGGTTCTTACGAAGGCCACGTTCAAATTACGGATGTTCGCCCGCCTGAGGGATACCGGATGAAGCTGGAGGGCAAGGGCACAGGCGGATTCCTTAAGGGCAATGGTGCTCTGTCTCTGGCAGAATCTTCCGGCGAAACAATTATCACCTATTCCGGGGATGCTCACCTCGGTGGCCCCATCGCGGCGCTCGCCCAAAGACTCGCCCAGGTTGCTGCCCGGCAGATTGTAAATCAGTTCTTCCAATCCTTTGCGGGACAGGTTCAGAATGTCCCGTCGCAAGATGCTGAAAAGCCCCCGAAATCGTCACCCTGAGGAGTTGCTCATGCCCGGGCGGCGCTCCGAAGCATGAAAGTGACCCCTCACCCGCCCTCGTGCCTCGGGCACCATCTTCCCTGCGCTGGAGGGTAGTGATCCCGCAGACGCGGGAGAGCCGGGTGACGGGGTCCGCCACTCCGGGATGACAGTCAACGGGGCTTTTTCAGTATTCTGCCCAAGAGAGGTGCAATGCGCTGGACCCAGATCCTTATTCCAACTCTGCGCGAAACCCCAGCCGAAGCTGAAGTTCCCAGTCACCAGTTGCTGCTGCGGGCAGGGTACATCCGGCAAGTTGCAGCAGGGCTTTACGCCTATTTGTATCTCGCACAGCGATCTTTCTTGAAGATCACCGAGATCATCCGCGAGGAGATGAACCGCTTCGGGGCGCAGGAATTCTTCTTGCCGGCTCTTAATCCCGCCGAGCTTTGGAAAGAGACTGGGCGGTGGGACCAGGCCGACGTGATTTTCAAATTCAAGGATCGCAATCAGCACGACCTCTGCCTGGGCTTTACCCACGAAGAAGAGATGACGAATATCGCGCGCTCCGAGCTTCACTCCTACCGCCAGCTTCCACAGATCTGGTATCAAATTCAGGAAAAGTTCCGCGATGAGCCCCGGCCGAAGTCCGGGCTGCTGCGGCTACGGCAATTTCTAATGAAGGACTCTTATTCGTTTGATCTTGATGAAGCCGGCCTCGATGCCAGCTACCAGAAACACTACGACGCCTACTGCCGGATTTTCAGCCGCTGCGGCCTGAATTATCGCGCAGCCGAAGCTCATTCCGGCATGATGGGCGGCTCGGTCTCGCACGAATTCATGGCTCCCACCGAGGCCGGAGAGGACCGGATCGCTGAAAGCGATTGCGGCTACGCCGCGAACCTGGAGAAGGCCGTCTCGAAGTCGCCGCCGGTTGAGGACTTTCCCGGCAACCACCTCCCGGAGCCTTTCGCTACTCCCGGCCAGAAAACGATTGACCAGCTCGTTGCGTTCACGGGTCAAAGCGCCGCGCATATGATCAAGACACTCGATTACATGGTCGAGAGCCAGCCGGTGGTCATCTTGCTGCGCGGGGATCACACGCTCAGCGAAACCAAACTGGCTACGGTGCTCGGAACGGGAGTTTTCCGCGCCGCCACGCCGGAAGAGGCAGCGGAGTTACACGGCGCGCATCTTGGCTCACTGGGGCCGGTGGGTCTCGAAGGCGTCCGCCTGCTGGCGGACCAAGCCCTCGCCGGGCGAGTGAATCTTCTTGCGGGCGCCAACCGCGATGACACCCACCTTCACAACGTCACGCCGGGTCGCGACTTTGAAGCTGAATATCATGACCTTCGGGTGGCGCAGGCCGGCGACCTTTGTGTTCACTGTAACCAGCCCTTGCGCGTGACGAAGATGATGGAACTTGGACATGTCTTTAAGCTTGGCCGGCGCTACTCGGAAGCGATGGGCGCGAAGGTGCTCGATGAAAGCGGTAAGGAGGTCACGCTGGTGATGGGTTCCTACGGAATTGGCGTGGAGCGTATCCTGAGCGCCGCCGCGGAGCAGAATCACGACGAGGACGGCATGTTTCTCCCCTCCTCAATTTCGCCGTTTGACATCGTCGTGACCGCCGCGAACATGGATGATGCGGGCGTGCGGAATGCCGCGGAGAAAATCTATTCGGAGACGCAGTCACAGTCGCTGAGCGTGCTGTTCGATGACAGAGCCGAAAGACCCGGCGTGAAGTTCAAAGATGCCGATTTAATTGGCGTGCCTTACCGCGTCACCGTAGGCAAGCGCAAGCTTGAGCGAGGGCAAGTGGAGGTTTTCCACCGTTCGACGAAGCGAATCGAGGATGTGCAGGTGAACGACGTGGCGGGCACGCTCGTCCGGATGACGAAGAGGAACGCTTGATGTCGGGCAGGTGAAGCCGAGGCATAAACTTGCCGGACCGCCTCGCTTGTGACAGAATACGGAAAGTGGTGGTCGGCTCCCCGCCGGCTACGCGAGGCTGATTTGATGCAGGAGAAAAGGTGCACGCTGATCTGAAGACCCTGATGGAACTCCAGCAGGTTGATCAAACCTGTGCCCAGCTCACCTCCAGAATCGAGTCATCACCCCTTGAAATCCAGGCTCTGAAGGACCAACTGGACCGGTTTCTACATACCCTGGAAGAGCGCAAGGGCCGGCTTAGCGCCAGCCAGAAGGAGCGCCGTGAGCTCGACGGTGATCTCGAAGCCATCAAGCTAAAGATCGCAAAGCACAAAGACCAGCTTTACGCCGTGAAGACGAATGAGCAATACCGCGCCATGCTGAAGGAGATTGACGGCGAAGAAGCAAACCTCCGCAAGACGGAGGACCTGATCTTGGAGAAAATGGTCGAAGCGGAGCAGCTTGATAAGCTTGTGCTTGAAGCCTCATCGCACCTCGATTCTGAGAAGGCCCGTGTTGAAAGCGAAATTCAGAAACTCGGGTCGATCAGCAAAGAGGCGGAAGAGGAGCGGGCCGGGCTGCTCCGGCGGCGCCAAGAGCTCGCCGCTACGCTCGGCGACGAAATTCTCGCCCACTACGAACGGTTGCGCAGAGGGCGGAACGGAATTGTGATGGCCGAGGTGCGGGACGGGCTTTGCATGGGCTGCCACGTGCGCCTGCGGCCTCAAGCCTACAACGAGGTGCGGTCGAGTGACATCCTCCTGACCTGTGAAACATGCAACCGCATACTTTATTATAATGGCCTGCCGGAGGTCCAGGAGGCCGGGGCCTCTGCCGCCTCAACCCACGGGCCTTCTCTCTAAAGCCTGTCCCGCCATGCCCGAGTCATCGACCTCAAGCTTCCTGAGCATCCACATTGATGGCGCCTCACGGGGCAATCCCGGCCCTGCTGCCTACGCGGTAATCATAAAAACAGCGCAGGGAAGGACCCTTACGTCCTTTTCCAAAACTCTGGGAAAAACAACCAATAATGTTGCGGAATATCGTGCTCTCCTCGCCGCGCTCGAATATGCGGTAGCACATCGCCACGAGAGAGTCAGACTGTACAGCGACTCTGAATTGCTTGTCCGCCAGATTGAGGGCCGGTATAAGGTGAAGAGCGCAGACCTCAGACCGCTCCACGACCGCGCGCACGCTTTGATCCTGCAGTTAAGACACTTTGCCATTGTCCACGTACCCAGAGAGCAGAATGGGGAGGCAGACGGCTTGGCGAACCAGGCCCTTGACGCTGAACAAGGAAAAACCTTCAACTCCACCCCTACGGAACCACCCGACCCTGGTGATCTTGAGAAAACGACGGGCACTATGCTCCCGGAGCCGCAGCAGGATTTTACGCGCGCCGGGCAGCCTCCGGCTGCACGCCTCATGCCTCCGGCGCTCACCACGCTGAGTGAAGAAGAGCGCATGTTTCAATCCGCAGCTTATGAATTTGCCTTGAAAGAAGTAGGGCCTCACGTCCGCCAGATGGACCATGAAGGCATTTTCAGAAAGGACCTCCTCGAACAGTTTTTTGCTCAGGGCTTCATGGGCCTGGCTATCCCGGAGGAATACGGGGGTGGGGGCGGTAATTGCTTCATGAGCGTGCTCGCCATCGAAGAATTTGCTCGGGTTGACGCTTCGGCCTCCGTCATCATCGACGTGCAAAACACTCTCGTTTCAAACGCTTTGCTGCGATGGGGAAATGAAGGACAAAAGAAGCTCTATTTGCCTCTTCTTGCCCGGAATACGGTGGGCGCGTATGCGCTTTCCGAGCCGCACTCGGGCAGCGACGCTTTTGGGCTCGAGACGCGGGCCAAAGAAAAAGGCGATGGATACGTGCTGAATGGCCGCAAGATGTGGATTACGAACGCTCATGAGGCGGGCTTGTTCATCGTTTTTGCCACTGTCAACCGCGAGCTCGGCCATCGCGGCATCACAGCCTTCCTGGTGGAGCGGGAGACGCCGGGTTTTTCTATCGGCGAGAAAGAGGATAAGCTCGGCATTCGGGCTTCTTCAACCTGTGAGCTGATCCTGGAAGATTGCCTCATCCCGAAGGCGAATGTTCTCGGCGAGGTGGGGCGGGGTTATAAGGTGGCCATCGAGACCTTGAACGAGGGGCGCATCGGGATCGCCGCTCAGATGACGGGCGTGGCGCGCGGCGCCTTAGATGAGGCGACTGCCTACGCCCGCGAGCGCCGACAATTCGGCAAGCGCATTGCCGAATTTCAGGCGATCCAGTTCCAGATCGCACGGCTTGCCACCGGAATTGAGGCAGCCCGCTTGATGACCTATAACGCCGCCCGCCTCAAAGATGCCGCCGAACCTTTCACTCAGCACGCGGCGATGGCGAAGTATTTTGCTTCGCAGGTTGCCGAAGAGGTGGCTTCCGAATGCGTTGAGGTCTTCGGAGGATATGGTTATACACGGGACTATCCGGCTGAAAAATACCTTCGTGACGCCAAAATCGGCAAGATTTACGAAGGCACCTCTTTCATGCAGCTTCAGACCATTGCCAAGCTCATCCTGGATCGGAGATAAGGTGCTTGAGGAGCCGGGTCGGGCAGGGTTTCGCTGCTCAGAAACTCTGGAAGCGCCAGGATAAGCCTGGTGGATCTCGTGAACTGAAAGGAGTTCACCTTGTAGATTACCCATTCGAC
>JBOGJS010000053.1:0-21800 GCA_050745365.1 Terriglobia bacterium | reverse complement strand
CAGGGAGAAAACTTTCTCTTGACATCCCCTTTCATAGAACGGCTGAAGCCGTGCCCTGATACAAAGCCCTCCACAATCCGCTGCGGAACAATGACTTTGATCCTCACCCCCTGTGTCCAGCAGGAGATATGGGTGAAGACCAGCTCAAAGGCGGAGTTCCGCTCTACCGACTCCGGACTGTTGCTCGCGCTGGCGCGCCGCTTCATAGAGCACTACGGCC
The DNA here is from genome assembly GCA_050745365.1 of Terriglobia bacterium. GTDB lineage: Bacteria > Acidobacteriota > Terriglobia > UBA7540 > UBA7540 > RH2-MAG17b. The sequence continues at coordinate 21,580 of JBOGJS010000053.1, read as the reverse complement.
GCCGCGGCGGAAACATTCAACGATTCGATTGGACCGTGCAAAGGAATGCGTCCTAACTGATCACACGTTTCACGAACCAGGCGATGCAAGCCGCGCTCTTCGCCGCCCAGCACCAGCGCGCAGGGAAGAGAAAAATCCAGATCGAGGTAGGACTTTTCAGCGCCAGCCTCAAAGCCGTAAACCCAAATCCGCTCCTTCTTCAGTTCGAGCAGGGCGCGCGTCAAGTTCGTGACCCGCGCCACCTTCAGATGCTCCAGGGCACCGGAAGCTGCGCGGGCGACGGAGGCGGAAAGCCCAGCCGTGCGCCGCTCCGGGATAACCACGCCGGTCGAACCCGCCGCCACCGCCGTGCGGACCACGGCCCCCAGATTGGCCGGGTCTTCAACACTGTCCAGAACAACGAGCAGCGGAGGTGGTGAGGCGGCCATCATGCTTTCAAGATCATCGTATCGCTTTCGCCCGCATACCGCCGCGACGTTCTGGTGATGCGCGCCGGCGGCCACGCGGTCCAGCGCCTCATGTGGCACAAGATGTACGGGAACGCCGCGCTCGCGGCAGGCGCGCATGATCTCTTCCACGCGCCCGGTGCGATGGCCCTGCGCAACGAGCACATATTCAATCGTCCGAAGGCCTATCGCTTCCCGGACGGTATTGACGCCATAAAGCGTTTCCGAATTTTGTTGGTGTCCCGGCATCCGTTCTGTCTCAACACGGTTCGGAAGTCCAAGGCCCAAGAATGGTGCCGTGGTGGTCCAAATACCCACTACCCTCTCGGCTTGGTCGCACACATGCCAAAGAGCGGCATGTATGCGCCACCCAGGGCCCAAGAAGCGTGCCCTGATGGCCCAAATACCCACGGCACCACAAAGCGTGCCGTGGCTACCCAATACCTGCCACTTCCTTGAATTCGCGCAGCCGCGCGGCGCAGCTTTTAATCGGCTTGGGCAGCGACAGACACGCGCCTTCTTCAAAAATAGGGATGAGCTTCTCAAGCTCTGGCCCTGACGCCGCGCCCGTGAGCGCCACCCGAACGGGATGGAAGAGATCCCGGCCCTTCTTTCCCGTCTCAATTTCAACTGCCTTCATGGTTTCCCGGAACTTGCCGCAGTCGAGTTCCGCGATTGTGAGCATTCTGGGGATGAAGGCCGCGAGCACCTGCCGCGCGGAGTCTCCTTCGAGCGCGTCACGAGTTTCGTCCTTTTCCTTCAGATGGCTGAGATCGAAGGTGAAGATCAGCCGGGCTGCTTCCGGAAGCTGGCTGAGCGTGTCAAGGTTCTTCAGCACGGCCGCGACAACGCGTTCGAGCCACCGGAGGACGTCGGAGTCGGCTGGCTCAGTGACGCATCCCGCCTTCGCCAGAAACGGAACACTCATGGTTGCTAGGCGGGAGAGTGGCAGCGCTTTCAGATAGTGGCGATTCAGCCAGTTCAACTTTTCGGGGTCGAAAACAGCCGGAGCGCGGGTAATGTGATCCAGCGCAAATTGATTGCATAGCTCATCGTCGCTCAGTATCTCCGTCTTGCCATCGCCAGGGGACCAGCCCAGCAGCGCCAGATAGTTGCGCAAAGCTTCCGGCAGAACGCCAGTTTCCCGAAAGGTTTCGAGCGAAGTTGCGCCGTGCCGCTTCGAGAGGCGAGAGCGGTCCGGGCCAAGAATGGTTGAGAGATGCCCAAACGCCGGCGGTTCCCACTTGAGGGCCCGATAAACGGCGAGCTGGCGAGGAGTATTCGAAATATGATCGTCACCACGAATCACGTGGCTGATTTGCATCAGGTGGTCATCAATGACCACGGCGTAGTTGTAAGCAGGATTGCCATCTGAGCGTACAAGAATCGGATCTCCAATCACGTCGCCGGGAAACCGCGTGTGACCGTGCACCAGGTCATTCCACGCAAAGGCACTCTCCATAACTTTCAGGCGCAGGGCGGCGCGCTCTCCTGAACCAAGTCTTCGGGCAGATTCCTCCGCAGAAAGTTTGCGGCATTTCCCTGAATACTGCGGCTGCCGGCCCGCTGTGAGCGCTTGCTGACGGGCGGCTTCGAGCTCCTCCGGAGTGCAGAAGCAATGATAAGCCTGCCCGGACTCGAGCAGTTGACGGGCGTAGCGGGCGTATAACTCCTTTCGCTCGGACTGGCGGTACGGAGCGAAAGGCCCACCCCGGTCCGGTCCCTCATCCCACTCCACGCCGAACCACTGGAGCGCCTCGATCAGCCGCTGTTCGTAGCGCTTCTCGGAACGCTCCTCATCGGTATCCTCGATCCGCAGCACAAACTTGCCTTGATAGTGCCGGGCAAAGAGCCAGTTAAAGAGGGCCGTGCGCGCATTGCCCACGTGGACCTCGCCGGTGGGGCTGGGGGCAAAACGAACTCGAATTGTAGACATTTTTCACGCCTTTTCCGTCCCCACTGTGGGCAGTTCCTGGGATTTATATTGAAGCTGATAAAGCTTATAGTAAATCCCGCGCTTTTCCATGAGCTCGCGGTGGGTGCCGGTTTCGCGGACGCGGCCTTTATGCATCACCACAATCCGGGTGGCGTTTTGAATGGTGGACAAGCGATGAGCAATCACAAGCGCCGTGCGGTTCCGGAGCAGGTCGCGAAGCGCATCGCGGATCAGTGCTTCTGTCTCCGAATCCACGCTGGAGGTCGCCTCATCCAGAATCAAAATCTTCGGATCATGAGCCAGGGCACGCGCAAAAGAGAGAAGCTGCTTCTGGCCTGTCGAAAGCGTCACGCCGCGCTCGCGAACGGGCTCGTCGAAGCCTCCAGGAAGCTGCTCAATGAAACTCAGGATATTCACACGCTCGGCCGCCTGGCGGACCTGCTCGTCCGTGATCCACTTCGTCCCCATGCGGATGTTGCTCGAGATCGTGCCGGAAAATAGAAAGGGATCCTGAAGCACAATCCCGAAATTGCTCCGCAGATCACGGAGGCGAAGCTGCCGGATATCAGCGCCCCCCAGCATCACTTGGCCGCGCTGGACATCGTAAAAACGCAGGAGAAGGCTGGTGAGCGTCGTCTTGCCTGCCCCGGTGTGGCCCACCACAGCAACCGTTTCTCCAGGCTGAATAGCGAGTGAAACGTTCTCCGTGACCCAATGCTCGTCATTGTAAGCGAAGCTCACGTCGCGGAATTCCACGCGGCATTCCCGCCCGTCGAAAGGCAGTGGATTCTGCGGCTCCTGGATGGTGACGGGCGTATCGAGCAGCTTGAAGATGCGCTCCGAGCTCGCCATCGCCGCCTGCAAAATGTTGTACTTGTCGCTCAAGTCCTGAATCGGGCGGAAAAAGCGCTGTGAATACTGGATAAAGGCCATCGCGGTTCCTATCGTCACCACGCCGTGCAAGTTCATGATGCCGCCGCGATAGAGAATAATCGCAACCGCCACGACGCCGAGAAATTCCACCGCCGGATAGAAAAGACCATAAGCCAGGATGGAATCCTTATAGGCCTTCATGTGAACGCGGTTGATTTCCTCAAACTCTTCATAGCTGCGCCCTTCGCGGCTGAAGAGTTGAAGCGTCGCCATGCCTGTGATGTGCTCCTGCAAGTAAGCATTAATGCGGGCAATGGCGATCCGGATGCGGCGATACGACTCGCGCACCGCCTTGCGGAACGCCATCGTGGTAAGAACGATCAAAGGAAGCACGGAAAAAGTGAGCAGGGCCAGCTTCCAGTTGAGCTCGAGCATGACCACCAGAATGCTGAGCAGCGTGAAGAAATCGCCAAAAATAGCCACGACGCCGGAAGCAAACATATCGTTGAGAACGTCCACATCCGTCGTGACGCGCGTCACCATTCGGCCCACGGGACTGTGGTCGTAGTAGCTGAGCTGCAACTTTTGCAGGTGGGAGAAAATCTGGTTGCGAAGGTCATACATCACCTTCTGGCCCACAAGCTGCATCGCGAACGACTGCCCGAACTGCAGGAAAAAAGCCAGAAAAATACACGGCAGCAGCAGCACGAGCGCAATCTGGATGATGCCGGTGAGTGGGTTGGGACTGAGAAAATGCTGGAGGAAAAGCGGCATCTGCCGCCGGGCCGTGGGATCGAGGTAGCGATCAACTTCCAGCTTCAGGAGGTAGGGCGGGACAGACTGCAGGACGCCATAGAGCAAGATGGCGATGAACGCGAGCGTCACCACGCCCCGGTAGGGCCGCAAGTAGTGCAGCAGCCGCCTCATCAGCCGCGAGTCGTAGGCTTTGCCTAAAATTTCCTCTTCCTGAAAGGTTTCGGGCATGGTCAGACTTCTTTTTCCAGCTCCTCTTCAATTAACTGGCGGTTATACAAGTCGGTGTAGAAGCCTTGCAGGGCAAGCAACTCCTCATGTGTGCCCCGCTCGGCAATCTCGCCCTCGTGCAAGACAACAATCTCATCCGCATTGCGGACGGTTGAGACACGGTGAGAGATCATCAGCGTCGTGCGGCCTTCCATGACGCCGGTGAGTTCCTCCAGAATTTTCTCTTCTGTGCCCGTATCCACACTTGAAAGCGCGTCGTCAAGAATAAGAATCCGCGGGTTGCGAATGACCGCGCGGGAGATGGCAGCGCGCTGCTTTTGCCCGCCGGAGAGTGTGAGTCCCCGCTCACCCACCATGGTTTCAAAGCCTTTGGGAAAGTCACGAATCTCGGGCAGAATGTTTGCAACCTCAGCGGCTCTCTCGACAGCCGGGCCGCTCGCCTCCGGCAATCCGAAACGAATGTTCTCCCGGACCGTTTCACTGAACAGGAAAGTCTCCTGCGGCACAAAACCGATATGCTGGCGAAGGATTTGAAGCGGAATCTGGCGCACCGGCACGCCATCAATTCTGACGGTTCCTGGCGGAGCGTCGTAAAGGCGCGGGATCAGGCTGACGAGCGTCGATTTGCCCGACCCGGTCTCTCCGACGATGGCCACCGAGCGGCCCGCCGGGATGCGCAGGTTGACGCCTTTAAGGACGGGTTTGCCATTATAGGAAAACGTGAGATTCCTGAACTCGATCTCGCCGCGCAGCTCGGAGACCGGATGGGCGCCAACGTCACGGTCGTCAATATCGGGCTGAGCGGCAAAAATCTGCCAAAGACGCCCTTGGGAAGCAAGACCACGCTGCACGATGTTGGTAACGTAACCCAGCGCGATGACCGGCCAAATGAGGTACATCAAATAAACGTTGAAGGCCATAAAAGTGCCGAGCGTGATGCGGCCAGAAAGCACGTGGCGTCCACCAAACACCAGAATGAGCAAGAACGAAATGCCGAAGAACATCGAGAGCGCCGGCCAGAGAAAACTCGTGATCCAAATGAGTCGCTTGTTCTTTTCCACGTACTCGCGGTTCATGGCGTCAAACAGACTGGCCTCAGCCTCTTCCTGGCAGAACGCCCGCACCACGCGGACGCCGGAAAGATTTTCACGCACGCGCTCAGTAAGATCGGAATACATGGCCTGAATTTTTTCAAAGTGCTCATGGATCTGCTGGCCAAAATATTTGACGGCGATGGAAACGAGCGGCATGGGCGCGAGAGAAATCAGCGTGAGCTCCCAGTCGAGGTGAAACATGAGAGCGAGGCAGGCAACGCCGGTGACCACCGTGGTCGCGGAATACATGATCCCTGGCCCTACCAGGTTGCGCACGGCGCTCAGGTCGTTCGTGAGCTTGGACATCAGCTCGCCCGTGCGCGTCTGGTTGTAATAGCGCTGGGAAAGGCGCATGAGGTGCGCAAAGAGATCATTGCGAAGGTCGTACTCGATGTCCCGCGAAACGCCAATCAGAATCCATCGCATCCAGAACTGAAAAAAGGCTTTAAAAGCCGCGGCACCCAGAATGAGCCCCGCGAAGAAAAGCAGCTCGCTTCCGCTCGTGTGCCGGCGCATTCCATCGATGGCAGCCTTGATGATGAGGGGAATGGTGATGCCGACACCCTGCGTCACGATCAGAGCGGCGAAGCCCGCAGCGTAGCGTTCTTTGTAGCGTGCCAGATAGGGTTTTATTGGATCGAGGCGTCGAAGCATAAAGAAAGTCAAGAGGGGCGGCGGACCAGCAGACTTCAGCTCGCGGTAGCTACTACGGCGCCGAACGTGAATTCCTATTTGAGATGATCGATTGCATCCTAAAATCAGAATATCAAACGCTTCACTCCCGGCACAATGCACCACGGTGAATTTGTGAGGATCACGTCAAAGTCGCTTCTGCCGGACTTTCGATTCCGGCAGGGCAGCAGGACTCGAGTTTCTACATTTTTAGGCCCGAAGGGCCGCCAGAGAGTAGCCCGCAGGCGTCAGTCGTGGGAAAACTTTTAGGAACACGATGAATTCTTCTTGAAACGAAACCTTACGATGATGCTGCTCCTGGTTGCGGATGTGTTAGAAGACGTATGCGCCATTGTGTACCGCCCCGTCCGGGGCTTGGAACATTCTAAACCGTTACCTGTCCCACGACTCACGCCGTTGGGCTACTCTCTTGCGCCCGCCGGCTGGCGGGCTACCGGGGAATATCGGCTGCCGCTGCTGGGGCGCGCCAGGATGTTCGAGCCCGCTTTCGGTTGGGCGGCTCTTAAGCCGCAGGGCGGTTCGTCGGGCGTTCGCGACTCCGAATATACTGCCGGTTCCGTCGGCAGAATGTCGAAACTTCAGCGCCTGCCGGCAGGCAGGCTCGCCACCCCATCTCCCCAAGGGAGACCTCGACTGGCGTGGCGGGACATGGGATACTAGCCATCCCATTTTCTGGAATTCAGTGAATGCCGTTGCCAAGAAGTGGGTCAATCGAAAATTACGGGAGGGATTTAAATGTGGAGTCGTGGACTAATCCTCATGCTAGGTTTGGTTCTTATTACCGGCACGGCGGTGGCTCAATCCCCGAGTTGTAATTTGCAGAATTACAAACCGATAGCGGGAATGAAAGTCGCTCAAACAGGCAATTCGCTCTCTCTCACATGGGAAGGCGAATCCAACGAGCAATTACGCGCGCGATTTACCATCCGCGATGGCGAGCCCCTTGTCGAAGAACTTACTGCCCGACGGGCCAACGGGCCATGGACGGTGTTAGGCAAGGATCTCATCCCCGATTTTCAAGTGACCACAGGAAAGCGGCGCATCTCCGGGCTGATGCGCAGGATGCTCCAGGCGCAGGGAGTGGATACGCCGGCTATCGAAAACTTTCAGAAATGGGACTCCTTCTGGGACGCCCCGCTGGTGATACCGGGCCAATACGACAGCACCAATCTACCGCGTGCGGCTTCGGAGATTAAGCGGGCAAGTGTCAGCTACAATTCCGACGGTTGCACAGTCACTTCGAGCGGAGAGCGTGTAAGCGTCGCCTTCAATGGACTGAACCTGGGAATCTTTTCAGGAGAGCTTCAATTCACCGCATTCAAAGGATCCAATCTTCTGCGCCAGGAGGTGATTGCCAAGACCGAAGAGCCCGATGTGGCGTATATCTACAAGGCCGGATTGAAAGGCTTCGCCATTAACAACCGCTCGAAACTCGCTTGGCGCGATCTCGCGCAGGAATGGCAGCAGTACGCGTTCGGCGGCGCGCTCAACACGCAGCCGGTGAATCTGCGCGCCCGCAATCAACTGGAGATCCTGGAAGCGGGGAGCGGGTCGCTTGCGATCTTTCCCCCACCGCACAAGTTTTTCTTCGCGCGCGAAGATGACGTGAATCTCGGCTATGTCTACTACCGCAAGGATTCCGCCCACTCGTTTTCTCTGGGAGTCATGCAGCCGGAAAAGGAAGTGGGCCACCCGCCTTGGGGTGATACGCATCAGGAATGGTTGAAGCAGACCCAAGAATCGTGGAGTGAGACGCAAAACTTCGCCCTCTACAATGCGCCCCCCGGCACGCTTCAGCACATGACGGTTTTCTATTATCTCAGCCCGGAAGGCGCCCGCGCTACCGATCGGGCTGTTCTGGCCTATACCCACGGCGATGTCTATAAACCGGTGCCGGGCTTCAAGACGATGGTAGGCCACTTCCATTTTCGCTTCAACGAAATGCTCCGCGATGCTCAGAACCTGGACCTTATGCCCGATTGGGTCCCGGCGTTCCGCGCGCTCGGCGTGAATATCATTTATCTCGGCGATTTCCACGACGACTCTGATCCGCGCGATCCTGGGCCCAAGCGATTCATGGAAGAGAAGGTCTACTTCGAAGGGGCGCAGCGCATGTCGGATAGGAATTTTCTGGTGATCCCGGCAGAGGAAGTGAACTCATTTCTCGGCGGCCATTGGTACATGATGAGCCCCAAGCCGGTTTACTTCACTCATTCGGTGCCGAATCCCGCCTTTCCCCAACCCTTCGAGGAAACGATTCCAGAATACGGTCTGGTGTACCACCTTCGCTCCGCTCAAGACGTTCTGAACTTCATCAACCAGACAAACAGCATCATCTGGGTGGCGCACCCAAGAACCAAAGGATCGACGCGATATCCGGACCTCTATAAGGACAAGCCCTTTTTCCTCAGCCCGCGTTTCATCGGTGGATCCTGGGAAAACCTGCCCGTTGATCTTTCGGAGAAAACGATGTGTCCCTACCGTTGCTTTGGCACGGAAGATGATATGAGCAACTGGGCTCCCAGCCCGAAGTACATGATTGCGGAAGGCGATATGTATTGGGGTGCGCCCAATGAGGAATCGACCATCTATGCGCAAGGGGCCGTGAGTTACATTAAGCTTGACCGCGTGCCATTGTACGACCAGAGCTGGGCGCCAATCATTCACAGCATGAGGACAGGCGATTTCTTCGGCACGACCGGCGAGATCCTGTTCCATAGTTGGGGCGTGAAAGGTGCCGGCGCACAAAAAACGTACAACGCGACTGTCGAATACACTTTTCCGCTCGATTTCGCGGAGCTCGTTTGGGGCGACGGCACAAAGACCGGCAGGAAGACGATCGATCTCGCGGACACTACGGCGTTTGGGGCGAAGACGTTCAAGATACCGTTCGATGCGACGGGAAAGAAATGGATCAGGTTCTCTGTCTGGGATTCGGCCGGGGACGGCGCCTGGGCTCAGCCCATCCCGCTGAAGTGAGTTGCTACGCTGAGGCGGGCGGCGCAGCTGCCTGACTCTACTGCCTGAGTGCGGGACTGACCCCTCACCCGGCACGCTCCGCTCGCCACCCTCTTCCCCAGGAGAGGGCCGGAATTAGGCTAAACGCCCACGTCTACAGGGGCGATTCGCCGGATCACCAGAAACACGCTGAGCAAGCCAATCACCGGCAGAATGCCGGCTGCGATCAGAACCGGCGAATAAGAATAGTGATCGATAATGATGCCCGTCAACAGCATGGTCACCATGCCTGCGCCGCTGTCCGCGACGCCGGCGATGCCATTCACGGTGGCCACGATTTTGGCCGGGAAAATGTCTCCAACCGTCCCGATATAGCTCGCGGTCATAAACTGATTCCCGAAAATCGCCAGGGAGATCAGCCCAATCGCGACGGCCGTGCTGCTGACAAATGGGAGGCAAAAGCTGACGCAGGAAAACACGGCGCCAATCACAAAGCTTGCCTTGCGCGCTGTATCCACGGTTGCTCCCCTCCGGATGAAGAGATCAGAAAGAAATCCACCTACTACGTTGCCGAGTCCCCCGCCGACGTAGGGAATCCAGGCAAGCATTCCGATGGCCATCATCGTCATACCGCGGCCGTGGCGAAGATATTCCGGCAGCCAGTACCAGTAGAAACTGGTCAGCGGGCCGTTCACTGCCCGAAAGATTACCAGGCCCAGCACCTGGTGCTGACCGAGAAGCCGCTTGAGCGGGATACGAATCCGGCTTGTCTCCGGCTCTCGCGAGCCAGCAACAACTTTTCGCAGCGGCTCGATCGCGTTCCTGGGAAAGAGGATGAGCCAGGGCACGAGCCACACGAGGCCGAGAAGGCTTGGGAGGAGGAAAGCCGCGTGCCAGCCCCAGTGCAGCGTAATGAGAACCACAATCGGAGGTGAGAGGATCGCGCCGAGCTGGGCACCTCCGTTGAAAACTCCGCCTGCCAACGCGCGCATCTCCGGCGGGAAAAGCCCGGCCACCACCTTGATGCCGCCACTGTAATCTCCGCATTCAGAAATACCCAGCAGAAATCTCAGGCCCACCAGGCTCCGAAGCCCGCGGCTCAGCGCGTGCAGCCCGTTGATCACGGACCAGGAAATGAAAATGAAAATAAAGCCAGTGCGCGCTCCAGCCCAGTCAAGGAACATTCCCGCGGGCACCTGGCCCAGCAGCATTCCAAGCTGGAAGCCAACAATGATGTAGGCATACTGTGTGTCAGAGAGTGAAAACTGCTGCCGAAGAATGGGAGCGACCAGGGAAAGGACTTGGCGGTCGACCAGGTTAATGGCGATGGAGGCCGATAGAAGGACGACGATCCACCACCGCCGGCGGTGAGAGAGCATAGAATGCTGCTGGCGCAGGCGCGCTGATCAGGTTACGGGAAAAGTCTGGAGCGTGTCATCCAGAGCGCCCACAGCCTTCGGCTGCCAAACTGGGGCATGGCAGGTGTAGCGCGGACCTGCGCTGTTCAGGTCCGCCGCATTTCGCGATCTTCGGGCAAAAACCGCAGACCTCAAAAGCGGAGGTCTGCGCTACCCGGTTTCGGACGCGATACACCCGCCCTCGTCCCTCGGGCACCCTGGGAGAGGGCTAGGATCTCGAGTTTTACTCCGGGTGGAAAATACGCAACCGTGATTAGGCGGATGCTACTGCGTTCCACGGTTTTGCGCTCTTCAGGCACTCGTTCAGAGCCTGGATGTTGCGCTTCCCGTCGGTCGCGAGCCAGCGCTCAAGCGCAGCCAACCCCTCCCGCGCATAGAGGCGGGCGCCGTCCTGCCACGTGGCGCGTCCGCAGAGCACTCCGGAATACGGCACACCCGCTTCCGCCGCAAGCATGAGCCCCTCGACAAATTCGTCATGGCTGACGCCCGCGGAGAGAAAAATGAATGGCCGCCGGGCCGCCGCGGCGGCCTGTTGGAAAAAACCAATGGCTTCGCTTCGCGAATAAACCTCATTTCCCTGGAAAGAGCGGGTCCCGGAAACGCACTTCAAGTCTACCGGCAATTCGATTTTCAGCACGTCTACGCCGTACTGGTCTCCCGAAAATTCGCTGAGGTTACGAATCGCGATTTCCGGCCGCAGGCGCGCGTAGCCGTTACTCTGTCCACCGCGGGCATCGTAGCCCAGCACCTCCAGAAAAAAGGGGGTATCTTCCGCCCGGCACTCCGCCCCTACACGCTCAACAAGGGCTTTCTTGATCTCGTTCGTTCCGCGCGAAGCGAAAGGCGAATAATGGACGAGCAACTTCACACAATTCGCTCCTGCCTGTTTCAACCTACGCACCGAAAGTTCAGGAATAAGTTCCGGAAGGCGTTCGGGATGGCGATTGAGATAAGCGTCCTGCTCATAAGCCAACATGAGGCCGGAGTTAGGCGCGCGTTCTGCGAATGCCGGCCGGCCATACTGCAAGTCGAGTAGGATGGCGCTAACCTCTGGCGTGAGCGCACGCGCTACTGCCGCCTTAAACTCGGGAAGGGCCGCATCATCCGGGGGGCGACCGGCCGTTGCAGACATGATTGCGGCCAGGCTCCCACGCTGATCGAGCGCCAAAGCCGCAATAATGCCGCGTTCGGTTGAGACGGCTTCAAGCCCTGCCTGTTTTCCTGGAGTCACCTTCGGTTGCCCCCTCTGAAACGATCACTGAATTTTTAGCAAATGCGTGTATAACACTCGGGCGTTCTCGTGTCAAATAGCATCTGAGATTTCCCCGGCAGGAAGTTTCACCGTGAACTGGGAACCTTCGCCGGGCTCGCTCGAGCATTCGATCAAGCCGCCGTGGGCGTGGGCAATTGCCTGGGCAATGGCGAGTCCCAGTCCGCCGCTTTGGGTTTCTCCTTCAGCGGTGGAAGGAACGCGATAAAAGCGGTCGAAAATGCGCGGAAGATGCTGGAGATCGATTCCAAGACCCCGATCCTCGAAACGCACCTCGTAAAAGCCATCCGACCTGGCGAGGGTCACTTGGATGGTTGTGCGAGGCTCTGAGTATTTCACCGCGTTGTCCAGGAAAACAAGGAAGAGCTGGCGCAGGAAAGCGTCGTCGCCCACGTAGGGAATTGCTCGGGCGAGGTCACGCTTGATGGTGATCTCCTTCACCCGCGCCAGCGGATCGGCCAGCGCGCAGGCTTCTTCCGCCACTTCGTCGAGGTAAAGAGGAACTCGGCTGACTCGCAGCTCTCCGGCATCGGCCATGGAAAGCGTGAAAAGGCCGTTCACGATGCGAATCAATGTCTTGAGCTCGCCGTGAATCACGCCGAGAGCTTTTTGGTATTCTTCCTCTGTTCGTGGATGCAGGAGCACGAATTCTGCCTCGCCTTGCAGCACGGAAAGTGGGGTGCGGAGCTCGTGCGAGGCGTCAGTGACGAACTGCCGCAACTGGCGGACGCCTGCATCCACAGAGGCGAACAGACGGTTGAACGTCGCCGCGAGCCGGCCCAGCTCATCGTGAGGATTCGCGACCGGCAGCGGCGTCCAAAGTTCCCCGGCTGCGGAATGGGCCGCGCGCTCCGCCATGCGCGCCGCATGCCCCGTCAGCCGGCGCACGGGCTCAAGACTTCGGCTGGCGTACCATCCGGAAATGAGTGCGGTGAGCAGCAGGCTTAACGGAAAGACCCAGAAGATGATGTGGCGGAAACTTTCGAGGGCGTGATCCGCACTGAGCGTGGGAATCGCGAGGGCGAGAATCTGGTTTGCCCCGCCGCGCTTAAAAGGCACAAGCGCGACGCGCAGCCGTCCGTATGGAGTGTCGGAAAGAGTTTGGAACGTCGGAGCCCGGGCGGGAAGACGGCCGTCCAGGGCAAGAGCCGCACTGCCCAGATTGCGTGATTTTTGCAATGTTCTGCCGGAGGCGTCGAACAGCTCGAAGTAATTGCCGGCGAGGTCGAGTTGATCAACATCGTTTTCGGTAGGGTCACTTGCGAGATCGGCGACCACCGGGTTCGCCGTCTCGAGGAGGAGACGGTCGAGTTGGGAGTGTGCCTGGCGCCTTACAAGCGTGTAGAGGATAGCGTAGGAGCCGGCCAGCAGCACGCCCACTACGATGCAGAAAAGCAGCATCGTTCGGATACGGAGCGAAGGTGAATGAAACATGCGCAAATTTGCCCCGGCAAAGCCGAGAGTTTTATGATTGGCGGATCCTCAGCGGGGCCCGATGGTCACCGCCGGAACGTGCTGCCGTGGTGCCGAACGATAAAACCCCTCACCCGCCCTTCTTCGTCGGGCACCCTCTCCCCCTGGGAGAGGGCTGGTAATCTCATTTCTCACCCTCCTCCACTGGGAGAAGGCTGGTAATTTCATGTCTCAGCCCTCTCCTTCGCGGAGAGGGTGGCGAGTGGAGCGAGCCGGGTGAGGAGGCTTGAGGCGTCGGATGATACCGCCGCTATCAGATTGTTTCTGCCGCCCCGACAGAGCCGGGGGAACGGAAATTAGCTTTCACCTCACTCCTTGTCCTCACCCAGCGCCATCTGATAACCCACGCCGCGAAGCGTGCGAATCAATTTTGCTGGACGGTCGACTTTCTGTCGCAGGCGGTTGATGTAAACTTCCACGAGGTTCGTTTCGCTATCGAAATGGCAGTCCCAGACGTGCTCGATGATTTCGCTCCGCGTTACCGGATCCGGGGCACGCAATAACAAAAGTTCAAGCAGCGCGAATTCCTTGGAGGTGAGGGGAACATTCTGCTGGCCGCACGTCACACGCCTGCGCCGGCGGTCCATGGTGAGATCGCCATACCGAAGGTTCGCCTCTTTTCGGTCAAAGCCACGGCGGATGAGGGCGCGAACGCGAGCAAATAATTCGGCAAGCGCAAAAGGTTTCACCAGGTAATCATCAGCCCCGGAATCCAGCCCTTCGACTCTTTGTGCCACCAGGCTGCGCGCGGTGAGCATCAGGATGGGGGTTTTTAGTCCCTGTTGGCGCAAGCGCCGACACACTTCCAGGCCGTCAATGCCAGGAAGCCGGATGTCAAGTAATACCAGGTCGTAGAGGCCGTCCTCCGCCATCTCCAGCGCCCTCTCACCGCTTTCCGCCACGTCTACCGCGTAGGCATTTTCACGCAATGCGCGAGCGATGAAGCTCGCAACCTTGCGCTCGTCTTCAACCACCAGGATGCGCATTTTGCCGCCGTCGCCTTCAGGGCTGAATGTATTGTACCTGAACGACCCCTCATCCGCCCTCCTACGTCGGGCACCTTCTCCCCTGGGAGAAGGTGGGGAGCGGAGCGATCCGGATTAAGGTCTCGATCGAAATTTTCGAAGTGGGGCACGCGTGTGATAGACGTTGGTTATTGCGCCTGTTTAAGGTTGGATATGCACGACTGCGGCATGGTACCGAGGAAGATTCAAATGAAAGGAAATTCGATCTCCCTGTTGTTCAATTGAGACCGGTGTACCCGAAACCATGTCTTTCGCTTGCAAACGCCCGCGCCCCGGAGACGGTAGTTCGACCCTCATGCTATTAATTGGGTACTGCCCCCAATTCAGCAGGTAAACTAGCGATTCGCGCTCATGGCCTCGTGAATGGACCACGGCTTCCACCGGTCCTGTGCCAGGCGGAGTCACAACATGGACGGGGGGTTCCACTCCGGCAGCCTGCAAAACAGCCCGCAGCAAGTCCGCCGTGCCGGGATCATGGTTTTCCAGCAAAGGGATGCCTAACGAGAACCCCAGAAGCACGCTCTGCCCTTTGCCGGTGCGCCGGGCGACAACGGCAGGAGTATTGGATTCCTCGAAAACGGCCACAACTTTGCCCTCGCTGCCTTCCTCGAGACGCAGTTCTTCGCGAAACACGCGACCGAGTAAATGGCTCGGCAGCGTGACATGGTTCCCCAGGCCTGCCGGGTCAGTGACGCGCACTTCCAACGGGTTGTGGGTGGCCACCAGACCGTGGCGCCGCGCACCGAATAACGTAGCCATTCCTAATCCAGGGCTTACGGGATAACCCCGGCCGAGTTCGTTGATGATACCGAAGCGCGCGTCTGCAATCGCCGTGCCACCCTCCGCGACATATGCTTTGATGGCTTCAGCAACATTTCGTCTGAGGCAGAGATAAAACGGGAAAATAACCAGCTTGTATGGTCTAAGGGCAGCGGCAGTCAGTTGGCGTGCGTCGAGAATGTTCACGCGCACCTGATTGCTCCACAACATCGAGTAGATTCCGATCATGTCTCGGGAGGTAAACGCTCCCCAATCGCGTCCTTGTGCTACGCCCTTCAGCCAACCAGCAACGTCATAGACAACCGCAACCTGAGCTTGCAGCGGCTTGCTATCGAGGAAAAGGTCGGGGTCCGAATTCAGCACACGGGCGGCGTCGCCTGCAGCCACGGCGCGACCTGTAAGGCTGCCATCTACGGCCACAAGTCCCCGGCCGAAGGCTTGCTGTCCCTCCGTAAAGGGACGCCACTTCCAGAAGTACAGCCCTTTTGCATCATGGGCGGCCAGTTGCCAGGCCAACAGATGAATTCGGTTGTAATCAAAAATGTCACCTGGCTTATCCGCATATCGCGTGAATCCAGTTTGGGGACCTGTGATGACTTCCGGCAGGACGAAAGGCTTGCCGCCGGCTGCATCGTGAGCGGCTGTTAGCAGCAGGCTGGCCGACCATGGCGTATCCCAGAGGGCCTCTTGCTTTCGGAACAACTCAGGGCGATCTTCAAAACCCCGCGTATGACAATCGGTATAGTAGGAGATTCCATACTGGTCGACACACTTTGACAACGACCAGTCGTCCTGGGCAGAAGCACCCATCGACACTCTCCAGGCAGTGCTGCCGCAGCTCGTGTTATGAGACCGGGTAGGATGCACAGGGTCAATCGATTTCACCCGTTCATTGAAATGTTCGAGCACGCGGGCCGTTGCGTCCCAATAAAACAGAGCCCGATCGATGACCTGGTAATCCTGATTGAAATAGGGTTCATCGTTCCACTGGGCGTACCAGGCGGCCAGGCTTCCATACTTTTTCAAAGCCCATTCCTTGAACCAAGCATTGAAGTGAGGATTCTCAACTCCGGCATCTTCGTTCCGGGAGAACCCCGCCATGTGCGGCTCATCCCAAACGTTGTAGGCAACTACGCAGGGATGCTGCCTGAAATGCTTCACGGCAGTTTCAAGATAGCGGTCCACAAGAGCCAGCACCTCAGGATCTGCAAAGAATAGCCTGGCCTCACGAGCGGCGGCATCGAGATGCGGCGGGAAACGGTCAGGCCAATTTGCTGCGGCCAGATCCACCTCCTCCCCACTCCAGACAAGCGCCGGCATGACGCTGAGCCTCAGGCGCTCAGCGGTGCTCAGGATGAGATCCATTTTGGAGAAATCAGGCTCCGGATTTCCGTACTTCAATAGAAAAGGCGGATAGGGACTGATCGCGTTGATTCCGGTTCCGGCGATGGCCTCCAAATCCTGAACGATCTGCTCATCGGTCATCCAGGGATAGTAGATGTAATTGGTCCCGAGCTCATAGATTCGCTGAGTCGTCTGTCTACTCGACGCTTCCGAGACGGCAACCGCGACCGAAGGCGCGGTTGCGGCTGCGGCCGTCGCGATCATTCCTTGCATCCATTGTCGTCGGCTCAGGTTTGACATCTGATGATGTTTCACCTCTCAGGCCTCGTCGAGTTACGAGGCCGTTTTCCAGGAGAGAGGCTGTATCTTCGCACGCCTCAAGACCCCTCACCCGGCTCGCTCCACTCGCCACCCTCTCCCCACGGGAGAGGGCTGAGGAATGAGATTACGTTTGTCGCGTCAGAACAGGAATTTTAAAGCGAATTGGATCAGGCGCGGATTATTCACCTGGCCACTCACGATTCCAAACTGCGGGGTTCCGACGGTCGTGTCCGGAGGCCCAAATTGAGGTGTATTGAACAGGTTAAAGAATTCCGCCCGGAATTCGAGGCCCAGGCTTTCCCTGGGACCGAATCGGGTGTTCTTGACGAGGGCAAAGTCAAAGTCGTTAATTCCCTGCTGGCGCAGCACCGGATCGACGCGGGCCTCGTCGCCAAAGGTGAACGCGGGCGGCTGAGTAAAGCACGCCGCGTTAAACCAATCATTCAGTCTGCTCTCAACATTGCCAGAGCGCGCACTGACGCAGCCCGGTGTAACGTTCGGAAGCGAGCCGCCACCATAGGAATTGGTCAAATTCTTAGCAGTACCAAATATCAGTGGGAATCCGCGCTCAAACGTGGTGATACCATCCACTTCCCAACCCGAAATCAACTTGCCCGCCAATCCGTGCGTTCCTGAGAGAAATCTCTGGCCTTCCCCGATAGGAAGATTCGTCACGTAACTGATGACCAGACGTTGTGGGACATCGAGGGTATCCAGAGAATAGGCACACCGGGTGCAGTTCCAGTCTTGAACCAAGCCCAGCCCTCCGGTGCCGCCTTCAAGCCATCTCATGACTCCCTCAGTGTTCGTGATTAACTTTTCATTCGTATAGGAAACAAGGAGGTCTCCCCCTCCTTTAAACTGCTTCTGAAGCTTAAGCTGGAAAGAGTTGTAGAAGCTACTCGCATATCCACTCGCGAGTTCGCTCAGGCCGTCATATTCAGGGTAGCGACGGAGCAGTTGGCCTCTCGAGACCGTGGGAGCGGAGAGGGGCCCGGAAGTGACCAGGCCGAAATACGGATTCAGTACCTGCTGGGTTAAGGCCGTACCAAGCGACAGGTCGCTATCAGAGAGCTGATCCAGCGCCTGGAAATTGTTGTTGGTACTTGATAAATGTTCACCCCTGGACCCTGCGTAAGCTAAATCGAGAAAGAACCCTTTGGGCAACTCGCGCTGAACGTCAAAGTTCCACTGCTGCATTAACGGGTAGGGAATGTTAGGAACCATCATGGCCACATTCTGCCCCAAAAAGGTGCTTTGGTAGTTTGGGCTGCGTGCCGGCGGATGGAGAATCCCTGTGGGAAAGGGGTTGCTGAAATTGGCGTACGGGGTGATGCCGTCGTTCAGCGACCCAACCGCGGTGGTATCCACGCTGTTGACGGGGTCGCGCTCGGGAACCACCCAGTTCACACTTTCGGGGATCCAGAACCACCCATATCCGCCGCGCACGACGGTGTTGTGAGTGAGCTGGTAAGCGAAGCCCAGCCGTGGTGAAAACTGGGTGTCATCTGCATTGATATCAGAGCGGCTGGGATTACAAGGCGTGGCCACGAGGCATACCTCTGCCTGTGCGGGCAGCGTGGTACCCGTGGTCAGGGGATTAGGCGCATTGAGGTTAATTAAGCTGAGCCTGTTAAAGCGCTCCGTCATAGGCCTATCCTGCTCATACCGGACGCCGAGATTTAAGGTCAGTTTTTTCGAGGCTTGCCAAGTATCGCCAACATACACCGCCCAATATTTCTGCTGCCCGGCCGGCTGTTCCTCAAAGCTGCCGCTCCCATTGCTGAAGTAGCCCAATAGATAGTCAGCAAACCCAAAGCCTCCCGAGCCACTGAACGGCGAACTGGCCGTCCAGGCGCCAGTAAAACCGAAGAGCCCGCTCGGGTCGCCCGTTGTCAGATGATTGTCCTGTAACACCAGAAACTGACCACCCGCCTTCACAGTGTGCTTCCCGCTGATTTTGGTGATATCGCCAGAAAGAATCCAGTTGTTGTCTGTTGACCCTGTGAAGGTGCCTAGAGAGGTCGAAGCTCCGCTCGTTGTGCAAAAGAGGTCGAGCGCCATACCAGTGACGCACGGAGTTGGAAGGAAGCGGTAGCTGGGTGGCATCTCTGTGTTGTAGGAGGCGGGCCAGCCGATGGAGGTGAGATCGACACCCGTAGGACCGCCCGGAGGTTCTGCGTAATTGAGCCGATCGAAACCTAGGTGGACATCCGCGATCAGAGTCGGCGTGAAAGTGTAAGTGTCGTCAAGGACAACGTCATTCGTATGATAAATCTCCTCGCATTCCTGGTTGATGCATATCCCTGAACCTAGCGGCTCGGCAGGCAGGGTCAGGTTGTTCCAATAGGTATAGCGCCCGAAAATATGCTGCTTATCGCTGATGGTGTGGTCGATGCGCGTAACGGCCGAGTTCTCGTTTCCGCCGGTGGGCACATTCGTCGTGAAGTTATTGACGTTGGTGAAGGCCTGGCCTGGCTCATTCGCCTTGGCCCAGAGTGACTCCAATTTGAGCGCGGTGGGATTGAGCATCGAAGTAGGAATCACGTTTCCTGCTAAAACCGCCCGAGTGTAAATTGGCTGGCCCTTGGCCCCAACCGAGCACGCCGGGTTGCCGAACTCGCCACAAACGGTTAATGGGTTATAGATGGGAACCAGGTTTTCGCTGGAGTCGCGCAGATTGGAAAAATCTCCGGTGAGCTCTGCGGCTGTGGGCATCGTGTCTGTAAACGTCAATCCCTGCCGCAACCGGAACCCCTCCCAGCTCAAGAACCAAAAGCTCTTGTCTTTGCCATTATAGATTCCTGGAATCACTATGGGACCTCCGGCATCGGCGCCGAACTGGTTCTGCGTGAAAGGAGGAGTCGATATCCGGGCCTTATTCCCAAAGAATGTGTTGGAGTTAAGCGCCTTATTGCGCAAATACTCGTACGCCTCACCATGGATTTGGTTTGTGCCCGACTTGGTGACGAGGTTCATCACTCCCCCGGCAAACCGGCCCCATTCGGGTCCCAGATTGTTGGTTTGGACCTTGAACTCCTGAATCGAATCCTGGCTCGGGATCAAGGTGGCGACTATCGTGTGATAGAGGCTCCCCGACAGCGGCTCACCATCAAGATAGATGGCACTTTCCCCTCCCAACGCTCCATTGATCTGGTAGTTGAACCACCCGCCTGGGTTGGTGAGGACGGGCGTGCCTTGAGATTCTCCCCCAGGTACAACCGAGGTAACCAGGTCCATCAGATTGAAGACATTGCGCCCATTCAGAGGCATTTCGGTGACGGAGCGGCCTGCAATGACCTGGCCGAGGGAAGATGTTTGCGATTGAAGCAATGGCGTGGCCGCCCTGACCTGGACCGTCTGCGTCACAGCGCCCAACTGCATCGCGGCATTGACCCGGTAGTCTCCTGCGACTTCGACGACAATGGGCGAACGGGTGAAATGCTTGAATCCCGCCTTAGTAGCGTCGATCTTGTAATTGCCAGGGGGCACGTTTACGAATTCATAGATTCCGGCCGTATTGCTCGTCGTGACCTCGGTGACGCTGGTGCTCAGATTTGTCAGAGTGATCGACACCCCAGGGACGGCCGCGCCGCTGGGGTCAGTCACTGTGCCGATAATCGAGCCAAACGTTGTCTGCCCGAGTGCGCTTCTCACGCCGAGTAGCGGAACCGCCAAAGCACAAGCGAGCAGCAATATAATGATATTGCTGAGCCTCAGTTCACTGTCGTCGCGCCTCATCGCTCCTCCTCGGCCCCTTGGTTTTTGATGTTCACACCGTGGAACGGAATTCTAACCGGGTGATGAAAAAACCGCCTCTCTGAGCATCCGCAGTTTCTTGAATGTCAATCCTGGGGGATGATAAATACCCACGGCACAAAATCCGTGCCGTGGCTACCGTCTCCGCGGATTTTGTTTATGCCTGAACGAAATGCCGCAGAGTTTCTAAGCAGCGAAACTTTGCGCTTCGGCTCGTCAGACTATCGCACTCTGGTGCGAATGCCGGCCGCAGTTCCCGCCTGTAGCGCCCCCGCGACGGCCGCCTGAACTTTCTCGAGTCCGTAGCTAATGTGGCGGCGCATGGCGCGTTCCGCCGCAGCCGGGCTGCTTCCGCAGAGCGCTTTCATCAGCTCCGTATGGCGGCCCGGAGGGTTCTTAAAACGGGCGGAGACGTCAACCAGCCAGTTGAAGGTCAGGATGTGTGCTTTCTCAATGGCCTCGGCGAGGGCAGCGCTGCCCGCACACTCTGCCACGCGCAGGTGAAAGGCGACGTGGTACGATCCGGCATCAAACTGGCCGTCGGAATTCGACGGACGACTGAAAACGCGAAACAGCATCGCATCCAGTTGCACCGCCATCCGGCGCATCTCGTCGCGCTCCCGCGAACTGGCCTTTTCGGCGAAAAGTCTGGCGGCCTGACACTCCAAAGCTTCGCGCAGGATGTAACAGTCACGGATATCCTGAGCCGTCGGAACTCGAACCCGCGTGCCGACACGGGGACGGCTTTCAATGAGGCCCTCTTGTTCCAGGCGCTGTAAGGCCTCAGAAACGGGGAGAAAACTCATTCCGTACTCGGCCGCCAGCTTGCGGCGGGATAAGGCTGCCCCTGGCGCGATTTCACCTCTCAGAATCTTCTCGCGCACCAGCGCGTACGCTCTCCCGGAGAGGCTTGCCGGCTCGCGTTGATAGGCCGGGCGGTTTTTCGGATTCAGAAGGCCTCGCTACTTATCCTCAAGATAGAAGCAAAAAGCGCAAACCCGCCGTTACGGGCGCGGATGTAGCGGCGGGTTTACCCCAGGCTTGTCCAAATTAGGTTTTCAAAATTGGGGCGGAATCCTTTATAAATTGAGGTTGAGTTTGTCGAATGCTTAATCTCAATCAAAGGAGATTCCGCCGTGAACCGAGTATGCAGCATCTTCTCGCAAATTCTCTACCTTTTTCCGCGCCTCGAGTTCGAGCAAATGG
>JBOGJS010000052.1:0-5157 GCA_050745365.1 Terriglobia bacterium | reverse complement strand
CACAAAGGGTTTGGCCAGGAGGATGTGACCGTTCGTTCGGTCCAACACATAGAAGAAGCCGTTCCGGTTCGCGAAAAGCATGAGCTTCCGCTTCTTCCCACGATAGACCGTATCAACAAGAACTGGGGGCTCCGTTGCATCCCAATCGTGAACGTCGTGGGGAGTGAACTGGTAATACCACTTGAGCTTGCCGGTGTCTGGGTCCAGGGCCAGGATGCAATCGGTATAAAGGTTGTCACCCGGCCTGATGCGGCCGTTCGAGTCCGGAGAGGGATTGCCAGTTGGCCAGTAGAGCGTGTCCGTCTCCGGATCGTAGGAGCCTGTGAGCCACGTTGCTCCTCCACCGGCATTTTTCGACAGACCCCCACCCCACGTCTCAGCGGCGGGTTCACCTTCTTTTGGAATCACCGAAAATCGCCACACGAGCTTTCCATTCGAGGCACTATAAGCAGCTAGAAACCCGCGGACACCGGGCCAATCGCCGCCGGAAATGCCGGTAATGACCATGTTCTTGACAACCAATGGAGCGCCGGTCGAGCCATAATCCACCACCCCTTTTGGCGCCACCACCACCTCCCACATCGGCTTGCCAGTGGTACGGTTCAAGGCAATCAGGTGGGCGTTAGTCGTCACCATAAACACCTTGTTCCCAAGAATGGCCATGCCGCGATTCTGGCCGATTGCGGCGTACCCAACGTTCGGTTGCGCGGGACGCGGACGCCAATACCGCCAAATCTCCCGGCCGGTGCGTGCGTCCAGCGCATAGGCCTGATTCGGCCCCGTCACGTACATGATGCCGCCCGCGACCAACGGCGTCGTCTCCAATCCAGAATTCCGGAGCTTGTCACGGATATATTCTGTGTCCGGAGGGAACTGCTCCCATAAAGGGACTGTAAAAACCCACTTCAGCCGAAGCTGGCTCACATTGTTCGTGTTGATTTGGCTTAGTTGGCTGTACCGATTGCCGTCTAGCGCACCATTGAAAGTGAGCCAGTCGCCCGGCTGGGGATGAAGAATTCTCGACCAGCTTATGCCGCCCGACTGAGGAGAACTGGCCACTTTGGCAACTCCCGGCTTCACACCAGTCAACCTGCTGAGATAGGCGATCAGATCTTGCAGTTCCTCAGCGCCCGCCCTCACCGGTGGCATCTCGGATTGCTTCTCTTCCTGGACCGATGTAATCTCGTTCTTCATTAACGGGTGGAATTGCCCTTTCAAGTCCTGAACTATAATCTCAAAACTGCTCCGCCTGCGGGCGAATCCGCGAACTATCCTCCCATCCCTCAACCGCACTGTCACCAGCCCGTAGCCGGGCGTAATCCGCGCACTAGGATCTTGCAGCGACTCGCGTAGCTCCCCCACGGTCAGGGCATTCGCCACATCTGATAAATCCGGCCCTACCGCGGATCCACGACCATTCACCATGTGGCACGTGGAGCACTTCCCGCGGCCAAAAAAATAGGCTTCTCCTGCTGCCCGGTCGCCCGGCACGGCACTGACTGCCGCCGGCGAATTCAACGAATGGACAAAAGCGGCAAGCGCATTCAACTCATCCGGAGGAAGATTAAAGGCTGGCATTCCACCAGGGGAAATACCGCGGTGGATCGTATTTCGTATCCATGAAACAGATCGCCGGCTCAGACTGCGGTTCCCGGCCAAGGCTGGACCCTGATCCGTCCCGCGCGCATCGACTCCATGGCACCCGGCGCACTGCACGCTGAATATCTTTGCGGCTTCGACGCCCTTGGATTCGGTAGCGAGAGAGCGCTGACCCCACAAAAGAACAGGACCCAGGACTAGGGCCGCGAGCACTGTTTTCAAACGGCCAGTCCCGTGCCATCGGAAATGAACGCCGCACCCCATGCCTTCGATTTTGTTTGTCATAAGCCAAAGATAATCTGTAGTGGCAAAAAAGCGCAGGTCTATACGCGACGACAAAAATTAACTCGGATGGATGTCATCTGTACCCAGTGTTTATGCGGTTTAGCTTGCTTATCATGCGCAAATATTTATGACGCTCTGTATAGCCGGGTTTCTGGGAACGTGCGGGGCGGTCAGCGCGGATTGCAGACGCGCTCGGAACCATAGCCCTAGAATTGCAACGGATGGCAGTACGCGGTTAGCCAAGCCCAAGTCCGGCCGGGCGCGGGCCGGGCGCTCGTCTCTGCCATTCTAAAAATCGAGCCGCACGCCGAAATCGATCTCGCGTGAGGCTTCACCTGACCTCAATCAGGAACGCTCCGCTGCCCTTTCCCTCAGCCGGGCGGAGGCTGAGCGAGAGAAGAGCGATCTGGCAGTAGGGCGCGTACCGGTCCTTCTCATGCTCGTTGATGTACCACCGCATCGGATACATGGTCCAATTCAGTAGCACGTCGCTTCCCGTGTCGGCGCGTTAAGGGCATCCCACTTCATCTGGTAATTTCTGGCGGGAAGATTGTGGGCCTCTGCGAATTCGTTCCGGGATTTGGCGATGGCGTTAACCCACGGACCGAACGGAAGAATCTTTTCGCCGTAGACGAGGTAAGACATGTCCACAGTACGGTCGGCGAGATGATCCTTCACATCGGACAGGATGTGAAGGAAGCGGCGGCCATTGGCCTCAGCGACGCGCGGCTCCCAATTGTGATACCAGGTCTGGGTGGCATTTTGGAGTGCCTGGTTGCGCTGTCTCCAGATCAGCGTAGCGGTGTCCAGGGCACGATCGACCATCGCAATTGCCTTTGCGGGATCCCGCCGGTTGAGTTTCGCGGCGTCCTTGAGATCCCGATCCATTTCGGCGATTTGCCCGATCATCTGGAAGTTCTGCCGGCAAAGCATGGCAATCGAGAGATAGACTTCCAGGTTGTCTCGATTGAACTGCGCACGATGGAGGTTCTCGTAAAGCAACCCCAGGAGTATTCCATTCTGTTCAAGTGCGCGCGAGGCAAGGTTCACCCGGCGCATGTTGTCCTTCGACCATGCGGAATGGTACGAGAGATCAGCCGTCGGCGCCGGTGGCAGCGGAATGCTCGGATCGTCGGCGGGATGCGGTGCTTCGTAAATCTTGTACGAACCTCCCCAGATCGGCTTCCTGTGGGTGGAGGGAACCGTATCCCAGCTGTCGCTATAGGCCTGAGATTGAAAGCTCATCATGCGATACAGGCGATCCATGCCGAGGACCCGTTGACCGTAAAACAGCGGATAAAACGAGTTCGTCACTTCCGAAGCGCTTGGTGAGCCTGGATGCCAGCCGGCCGCTCCCAAGGCGACAAAACCGAGCCAGAAGGTCTCCGGGTTGATCCCCTGGTCGCCCCAGCCCGCGTTGATTTCGCCAATGATCGCGCTGTCGGCGCGCGCGGAGTCGTGGGCGATCCTGTCCAGAATGAATTGGATACCGCGCCGAGGGACACGGCGCTCTGGATGCAGTTTGCGAGTTGCGGGTAGAGGGAAATAGCTCGGAAACTTCGTGTGGTCCCCTCCGGACGAGGTATAGATCATCTGCCGGATACCTTGCTTGTGGAATGCGCGGTCGAACTTCGGACCGTAAGTTTCGCCGTCGACCAGGTAGCTGGACAGCGCGGGAATGTCGGTTGGCTTGAGCGGATACTCGCCCCAGAAGACGACGGTGCGCCCATGATCGTGGAGGCATCTGCCGGCTGTGTTCACGAAATGAGCTTCCACCTCGCCAACCGAGCCACGTTTCTTCGCCATGGCCGCCTCGTCGCACTGCGAGTTGTGCGCTAGGCCAACATAGTACGGTTCGTCGGTCGACACATAAAAATATTTCACACCCTTGTTGGCGTCCATGAGGTCCTGGTAGATGCCTTCCAGCAGCTTGTACGTGGCCGGATTCGTCGCGCAAAACTCATAGTTGCTGTTCGGGAATGCCCGGAGGCTCTTGTATTGCGGGTACTTCAGAATCCAGGCCGAGTGTGCCGGACCATCGACATAGGGAATTAGTTGAACGTGATAGCGCAGGCCGTAGTCCGTGAGTTCCTGCAGTTGTGCCGGACTGAGAGCATACGGATCGACGACCGCAGGCGCGCTCTTGTACTGGAAATGACCATTCAGCCTAACCACAAATCCGTTGATCTTGTAAAAGGCGGCCTGCCGCAGCGCGCGTTTGAAGGCGTCTATCCGTTCCAAATGGTGATCGTCGTCCCAGAAAATCTGGCGCAGGCGCAGATCGGGCCAGTCGACGATGCCACCTTCCGGAAGCCACAGAGCGCCCGAGCTCGGCCGCAATAGCTGAACCAGAGTTTCCACTCCGTAAAAGAGGCCCGTGGGCGCGTTCGCAGCGATCGTCACGGCTTGCCGCTTCATGTCAATGCGGTAGGCTTGTTCTTCAAGCGCGGCGCGATCTGGGTCCTGGGCCTCACCGATCTGTACGCTGCCGGGTGCGATACGCAAGGTAAGCACACCTCCGGGTGTTTTGCTGCGCTGGCCGAGCGTGACGTTGAAACGGCCGGCTAGGTCCTGCCGCAAAGTTTCCACGGAGACGTCATTTGAGGGGATCCCTTCCAGCTTCAGCGGCCAGCTTGATCCAAACGTGAAATCGGACGATCCGAGCGTTACTTTCTGCGGCTCCGGTAGGACGGTATAGCCGCGCGCGAACAGGGGAGAGACCGTCCGCGCCCAGCCACTGGCGCAGAATGCCCCGTAGAGGAGTACTACCCATAAGGTCTTCATAGAAATGGATTCTGCTGCTGCCGGAAGAGTCGGGGTTGATCGCAAGTCCTCCGGCAACCGACTCGCCGGCGATTTTTTACCAGGGCAGTTTCACCGCGATTTTCAACTGACGGCCTTGCTGGCCTTGATTCGTGGCGGCCAGGATCTGCCCGAAAGTGCCGTCAGTGGCCGTCGAGTCTGGATTCGCTAGATCCACCTGGTTGAACGTGCAGATTAGCCCATTCCAGGTCGTTACGGCAAGATGACATGCTTTTCCAGGCTCGGCCGTAACCTTCTTGTTCTCAGAAGCGATCATGAATCCAGAATTGCGGCGCAATCGGGTGTAACCGTTAGCAATCGTCCAGATATAGTCTGGAATCTTCTGATATTCCGAATAGCCGCCGGAAAAATACAGTTTCAAGACGTCGCCGCCGTCAGCCGCTGAATCGGTGAAAATCACGTTGATATTATTTTCATCCACCGGTGGGAGAGTTCAAACCTAGTAGGTGA
>JBOGJS010000051.1:0-8939 GCA_050745365.1 Terriglobia bacterium | reverse complement strand
CCTTCTCCCTTAGGGAGAAGGTGGGGAGCCGATTCGCTCCTCTTCGAATCGCCCTGAGTGGAGCGAAGGAGCTCACGGTAAACTCCGCGACCCGGATGAGGGGTCTTGATCGAAATTTACCGCGTCTCCGCGCCGCATGTCATGTTCAGGATTGGCAGCCGAAGGCTGTGGACGCTCAGAATGACAGGCGACGACTTTTGCGCAGCAAATTCGAATTTATTCACACGTTCTTCGACTCTCCGGGCTGGCACCTGCTTTAATCTCACGGCTGGGCGTGCAAGCCGAGCCTCGACGCCAAGCCGGGACCGCGGCCGCGATCCGCCGCCGCAAAATCCTCCGCCCATCTCAAGAATCTGAACGTTTCAGCCGATTTATATCAGAGGAGATGAAAAACTTAGCGCCCACAAGTAGGAGGGCTCCGAACGGGTTACCCGGGTGACATGAGCCTGTACCGCGCGAATGATTTTGGGTCGGGCAGAAAGCTTGGGGAGCGGAGCCGCCGGAATCTCAAGAGTAACAGAGCTATCAGGGGCCAGGTAGCGGCGCATTGCAAGGAGGACTCCACCAGCACTAATATTCAAAGTGGTGGTAAATTCCAGGAATTCTTTGCCGTTATCGTCCAGCCCCCTGGCAAAAATAGGAACGGCAAGTGGCAAGCGCTGAGAACGGCGGCGTTCTTTGCTCCGTCGAGACGGTTCCATTTGAGATCCCTCAACAGTACAGTAAGATGCGCCGTGACTCTCAGACGGAAAGTGCCGCATTGACAGAACAACCCCTCTGCCGCTATACTCGCAAGTAAAGTACCAAAAATTGGTACACGGAGCTTTCCATGCGTTTTTATAACTTTCTCTTTTTCAGTCACCTATGGTCTGCCGGGTAGAGTTGCGGAGCCCCTACGGAGGAGGTCAAGAGGAGAAATGAGCAAATGTTTTCCCTTCAAGAGAAGAGAATTTCCATCATTTCAGCCGTCTCCGCTCAAATACCGGAGATGCACTTTCTGAGCCTTCTCTAGCCGCCCGGCTTGTCCATCTGAGGGGAACACACCGCGTCGGTTCAGGTCATTCTTAAATGGCGAAGAGTCGTCAGAATAACTTAGGGGGGACCCCGCACGTCACGGAGATCGCTTCGTCTGAACGAGTTGAAGAAGGACGCGTCCAACCGGCGGATTTGCCTCCTCCATCAGGATATATGGAACTGCTTGAGGCCTTTCAGCAACTGCAGGAAGAAAACCGTCAGCGAACCGTCGCCTTGGGCACAGCGGCCCATCAATTGAAGACACCTCTGGCGATTATCGCCGGCTACATCGAGCTCCTATTGACGAAAAAGCCGGGTGAACTGAACAGCCGCCAGCAGCAGATTCTCAGCGAGTCACAGTGCAACTGTTCGCGATTGCGACAGTATATCCAGGATTTTCTCAGTTACAGCGCACTGGAAACGGGCAATCTCACGCTCAAATATGATCTCGGAGATTTGAATGCCTGCCTTACGGAGCTTTACACCTACTGGCTTTCTTCGTTTCAAAAGCGGGCCGTCGCGATCTATCTGCCCCTCCAGAAACCGCTGCCGAAGTTTCCCTTCGACTACGACAAGGTGCAGCACGTCGTCTCAAACCTTCTCGAGAACGCCCTCAAGTTTACGTCCTCTGGAGGAACGGTCTGGCTCACATCGGAGCCTTACATGTGGGAGCGCCGCAGCCGGCAGGAGCGGAACCCTTCGCTCAACCGGCGCAAGCGATCCGACACGACGCCGAATGCGGTTCGCGTCAGCATCTCTGATACGGGGCCTGGAATTGCGCCGGAATACCACCAGGAAATTTTCGAAGATTTTGTAAAGCTGTCGGAGCCAGAGGGAGGCGCGGGAGGCCTGGGGCTCGGCCTGGGTATCGCCAAACGGCTGATTTTGGCACACAACGGCAAAATTTGGGTCGAAAGCGAACTGGGAACGGGCAGCACCTTTTCATTCCTTCTGCCTTTGAAACCTCTCTCGGAGGATGAGCTGCCGGACAAGCCTCAGACCGCGCGCCTGGGCGAGCAGAGCCGGACGTAGATTGTGAGGCCGGAATTGGTTTATATTCAAGAAAGCGCAGGCGAAGGAGTGAGACGTTGAGCAACAATCCGGCCAACATTCTCGTCGTGGATGATGAACCCAGCATGCTGCGCTATTTGCAGACCCTGCTCGAGGTCGATTCGTACCAGGTCACCACGGCGCGGAGCGGTGTTGAGGCCCTGAAGCAGTTGCGCGATGGCCATTCGCCCGATCTGGTGTTGCTGGACCTTTTGATGCCGGAGCTGGACGGGTTGCAGACTTTAGAGCAACTCCGACAGGTGCGCCCCGGACTGAGCGTGGTGATGCTTTCCTGCGTAACCGACACGCGCAAGGTGGCTCAGGCCATCAAGCTGGGCGCGCAGGATTATTTGACGAAGCCCTTTCAGAAGGCGGAGCTCGACGCGGTTCTAACGCACTGTCTGAGTCTCCGTGCGGGGCCACCGGGCGCCGAGCCGGCGAGGGGCGAGGTGGAAGAGCTCAGCGACGATCAATTCTTTGTCGCCTCCAGCGCGGCAATGCGCAAGATTCGCAGCCAGGTAGCGCAAGTGGCGCAGGTCGATGTTCCGGTATTGATGTTGGGAGAAAGCGGAACCGGAAAGGAAGTAGTGGCTCGGTTGATTCACAAGCTGTCCCTGCGCTCGAACCGCACGTGGCTGAAAGTGAACTGTGCCGCTCTGCCGGCGGATCTTCTTGAGAGCGAGCTCTTCGGTTATGAGCCAGGCGCCTTTACAGGAGCGACTCGCTCCAAACCCGGCAAATTTGAGCTCTGCCACGAGGGCACCATCCTACTCGATGAGATTGGTGAGATGCCCCCCAGTCTCCAAGCTAAGCTCCTCCACGTCCTGCAGGATCAGCAGTTCTCCCGCTTGGGCAGCCGTTCGATGGTGCAGGTGGACGTGCGGATCCTCGCCGCAACCAACATTAATATTCCCGAAGCCATCGCATCCAGAAAATTTCGCGAGGATCTCTATTACCGGCTGAATGCTTTCACCATCCATCTGCCACCCTTGCGCGAGAGAAAGGAAGAAATTCCGCTGCTGATGCGCCACTTTATGGGGCTGTTTGCCGCCCGGTACGGGCGCACTCCGCTTTCCGTTTCGCCGGCGCTGGTTGAGGCCTCCATGAATTACCGATGGCCCGGAAATCTGCGGGAATTGGAGAACTTCATCAAGCGGTTCATTATTCTGAGTGACGAATCTCTGATGCTGAGCGAGCTTGAATCCAAGAAAGATGGCCCGGCGCTGTTTGAAGAGATTGTGCCCGATACCCCCAAAGAGAGGCCAGCCGATTTGAAGGCTCTCGTCCGAAGCCTGAAGGATGAAGCCGAAGGTGAAGCCATCTCGCGCGCGCTCGACCAAACCAAATGGAATCGCAAGGAGGCCGCCCGCCTCCTCAAGATCAGCTATAAAGCCCTCCTTTATAAAATCCGGCAATACAATCTAGATCGTTCGTGACCCCGTTTCCACTCGGAAGTAAAAAATATCCTGATCATTCCAAAAACTCCATCCATGTCTCAGGGAGTAAACTCATCGCGCCGGGTGCGGTAGGACGCACGGGGGCCCGTTCGCCTCTCCCAATTCTTCCATCTAAGCAATAGAGCGCCAAGCCGCTGCGGATCTGATAAGGTTTCCCGGAAGTTATAGCATCTGCTTCCGAGCTCATCGTTTGGCTAGTTAGTTGCAAGCGCTTCGGGCACGTTGTGACTCTGGGGGAAGGAGAATTCGTGTCTGCGACAACCGAATTGACGGCCTTCGAGGCCGACCGGTCTTTTCCTCCCGACCTCGTCATTTTCGGGCGGTCCGGCGCAATGAACACCCTTCGGGAGCAAATGGCCAAAGTGGCGCCGGAGAATGTGCCGGTATTGCTCGAAGGTGAGAACGGAACAGGGAAAGAAATCCTGGCCCGGCTCGTTCATAACTGGTCTCGCCGCCGCGATCACTCCTTCGTCAAGATTACCTGCCCGGCGATTCCGGAGGACCTCCTGGAAAGCGAATTGTACGGCTATGAAGCGGGCGCCTTCACAGGCGCCTCGGTGCGCAAGCTGGGGCGGGTGGAATCGGCACACAACGGGACACTTTTGTTCGATGGAATTCCGGAGCTCGATCCTCGGCTCCAAGTGAAACTGCTGCACTTGCTCCAGGACGGCCGCTTCGTCCGGATCGGCGGTGACGAGGAATTGCGCGTCGATGTGCGCTGGGTTTGCTCCAGTTCCTATCCCATCGAAACCCGCATTGAATCCGGAGCTTTTCGCGAGGATCTTTATTACCGTATTAGCGTTGTTCATCTTCGTGTTCCGCCCCTGCGCGAGCGTCGCGAAGACATCCCTTTCCTGGCAGCGTGGATGGTGGATCACTATAGCAGGAAGTTCGACGTCCAGCGCCTGCCCGTTTCGTCGGATCTCCTGAACCTGTTTCAGGCCTATTCGTGGCCAGGAAATATCCGAGAGTTAGAGAACCTGATTCAGCGCTACGTCGTGCTGGGGTCCGAGGATCTCGTCAGCTCCGAATTGCTCGCGCAAACGCCGCGTCCCGCCCAGGATGCCCCGCTAGGCACAATACCGCTCAAGCAACTGACCCGACAAGTGCGGCGAGAGCAGGAACGGCGAATCATCCTCGAAGCCCTCCACACCCGCCATTGGAACAGGAAACAGACGGCGCGAGCTCTTGGCATCAGCTATCGGACGTTGTTGAGCAAGATGCAGGAGGATGGCTTGGCGGGGATCACGCGTCAACGCACACCGATTGCCCCAACGGCGTGTGATTCGGAGGCTGGGGGATGAGCAAAGCAGCATATCTACCATTTTGAGTTGTCCCTCGACGGCGGAGGAAAGCTTCTATTTCCGTATACACTTCGGGCGGCCAGAGAGGAAATTGGTTTCTCTTAAAGAGAAATCACTTTCAACCGTCCTCTGCAAAACCCCAATTGGGTTTAGCAATCCCTTATGATTCAGCGGTTTATGCCGCGTTCGATTGGCGCATAACGTGCACAGTCAGAGGTGGGGGGAGAATTTGCAACTACCATGAATGGTAATGCGATCCTCCTGCGGAGCGACCTTTTTACAGAAAGAATTAGTAGGCTATTGATCACAAGGTGATAATCGATAAGGAGGAAATCCAGTGAAGAAGATCATTGTGCTCTCGGCATTGGCACTGGCATGTTCGGGCTTGGCGTTTTCTGACCCCATGCCCGCTGCATGTGTAACCGGAGGCCTGGGTTCATATGTCAACTTAGGGTCCACGGGCTGCACGGTAGGAAATCTGTTGTTTTACAACTTTTTTGTTAACTCATCTCCAACAAGCATAGGGACCAATGTGCTCAGCAGTGGCGTAGCCCCGGTCCCAACAACAAACAATCCTGGGCTCGCCTTTAACGTGGGGCTCCCCATGACTCCGCCCGGAGGTACTCAGGACGTGGAGATTGACTACATCGTGAAGGTTGAGGCGGGGGCACCGATTACGGACAGCAGCTTTTCCGTCGTCGCTAGCGGAGGTTCCGCGGCCACCGAAGGCGAGTGTCTAGGCGGCTTGTTCTCCACCGGCTGTTCGGGTGGAACGCAAATGAGCCTTACCACCAATTCAACGACGCTTGCGGCGTCAAACACTTTCACCGGAACATGGACGATCGATGTCAAAACGGACATCAACTCAGACGGTGGAATTATCTCAGGGGAAGCAGAGCACTTCTCCGAGACTTCTTCTACGGTTCCGGAGCCGGCTTCTTTGACTCTTTTTGGAAGCGGGCTGCTAGGGTTGGCGTTTTTGCTTCGGCGTAAGGTTTTCACCTCCTAGAGCAGCAGGTAGGAGCATCATCATTCCGATCTCGCAGGCGAGGGACCTTCGCATGGAAAAAAAGGGGACGGCGGGGTTCCTCGGCGCGCGAAAATCCAGACCGACTCAAGCCACGAATTGATCGCGCTCAGGTCTTCCCGTCGGCTGCAGGTCCTGCAAAGTCAACCCCGCGGCGCTCTTTTCCAAGGTTAATCACGATCATCCCCAGGACGATGACGGCGAGCTCAAACGCGCCAAGAGCCCATCCATAACCGAGACGCCTACGCAGTGCGTATTCAAACGTGTCTGTGGGCGCAGCGAAGAGGATCCCCAACTGATAAGTAAGGCCCGGAAGAAGGCTCCGGGAGGAGGCTGGCGCAAGCTCAGTCAAATGTGCGGGGATGATGCCCCAGGCGCCTTGTACTCCCATTTGCATCAGAACGGCTCCAAGCGCCAGATAACCCGCCGACCCAGCAGACACCCACAACGGTATCACCACAAGGGACAGCGCCAAGGCAATGGTTATGCCTCGCCGCCGGCCATACCTCTCCGAGAACTGCCCAAACAGGACAGAGCCGACAATCGCGCCAAGGTTGTAGAGAATTGCGATTGAAGCGACTGCATTAGCAGAAAGATGGTGTGCGGTTTCCAAAAAGTCGGGATAGAGATCCTGCGTGCCGTGGGAGAGGAACATGAGAAGCGTCATTAGGCAAATCAGATAAAGAAAACTCTTGACGTCGCGCGTAATGGTTTTCAGGATGGCACCTGTGCTTTGGACACGAGTGGCCTTCCACGCTTCTGATTCCGGGACCCTGGCGCGCACGTAAAGCACTAGCAGCGCCGGCACACCCCCCGCCCAGAACATGGCGCGCCATCCAAAAGCTGGAAGAATGAAACGCGCGGATACGGCGGCCAGCAGATACCCCACCGACCAACCAGACTGAAGCACGCCGGAAAACAGGCCTCGCCACCGTTTCGGGACCGTCTCCATTGCCAGCGACGCGCCCACCCCCCATTCCCCGCCCATGCCGATCCCGTAAACTGCGCGAAGCGCCAGAAACATCACGTAGCTTTGGGAGAAGCCGCATAGCAGCTCAACGACGGAGTAGCAAAGGATGTTTGACATCAGAGCGATGCGCCGTCCATAACGGTCTGCAAACAGGCCAAAAACCAGCGCTCCTACAGGGCGCATGGCGAGCGTCGCCGTAAGGCTCCAGATGATGTCGGTTTTCGAGACTCCAAACTGGGTAGCGAGCCGGCCAACCAGGAAAATAACCGTGCAGTAATCAAAGGCGTCCAGCGTCCAACCCATGAAGCTTGCGGCGATAGCGTGCCAGTGCTCGCGGCGTAAAAACTCGGGAGTTGAGGATGTGCCGTTCATGAATGCAAGGCGTTTTCGTGGAAGGTGCGAGCCCCGAAGTGAACGGCGAGTGTATCTGAAATGGCGCACGGTTTACAAGCAACTTGCCCGTGGGATTCGTTCAGTGGGATTCGTTCAGTTGACACTTCGAAACGCCCGCTGGTAGGATAAAAAAGTTATTCCTGGTCTTCGAAGGTTTCACTGGGATGGTCGCGCATTGAGGGTCGGCTCGCCCGGCCCAGCCGCATTTGATCTTTTGGTTCTCAGTCCCCGTCGTCTAGCCCGGCCTAGGACATCGCCCTTTCACGGCGATAACACGGGTTCAAATCCCGTCGGGGACGCCAACAAAACAAAAGACTTAGAGAAAAACCGGTAAAATTTCGAGGGTTTGAAAGGGTTCGATAAGGAAAATCGGCTCTTACTCATCGTCCTTTTCTCCTATCGGTCCCATGATCTGCCGCGCCACGCGGCTGTGTGCCGTGCGCTTCACGTCCGTGACTGCTTGCGTGTACACATCCATCGTCACTTTGAAGTTGGCATGCCGAAGAAGTTCCTGAATCGTCTTCACGTCCTCGCCATTCGCTTTCATCAACGTTCCGAACGTATGCCGCAAGGTGTGCCAGCCAACTGGTTCCGTTATGCCCGCCGCCTTGAGTGCCGGCTGCAATGCAACGCGGAAAAGCGAGCTTGGCCAGTATGGCTGCTTGCCCTTCCTTTGAGGACTGCCAAAGACCCAATCCCCCGGTTCGTTGTAAGGGCAGCGAAGCCGCCAGGACCACAGCGTTTCAGCCAGCTCCGCATCAATCGGAATTGGTTTCTTCGATGCCTCCGTCTTGCAACGCTCAATCCGCTGCTTGACCACATCGCGGACGACACTGATTTCCAATTTCTCGAAATCAATGTCGGACCACTTGAGGCCCAACAGCTCTCCGACACGCAAGCCCGTCAATGCACCCAACAGCACCGCCGTCTTGGACGGGTCTGCAAGATTCCTTAAAAAGTCCTTTAGTTGTTCAGGCGTCAGGATCGTAGGAACACGGGAACGCTTGGCGCTCTGACGTACATGCGTAATGGGATTGGTTGTTATCCATTCCCAGCGCTGCGCGTGGCTGTATAGAGCACTCATGATGTTCCGTATTTTTGCCTTCGTTCCTCTTGAGACCGGCAATGACTTGAGCCATTGTTCCACCTGGACTGCTTTCACGTCAGAGAGTCTATATGACCGCCAACGTGGAAGAATCCATTTGCGTAGATAGCCCGCGTACGTCGCCTGAGTCGAGAACGCTTTGCGTGTCTCATCTTCTCCGGCCTGGCTGCCCAAGGGCCGCGTGCCGTTGACGATGTCCGGCAGTTCATGCTGCCGGTAATGTTCAACCAGTGTTTCCATGCTGATGGCCTGCAACTGTTGTCGCGGGGTTTGTTCGTTGATCTCCAACCGCAATGTGTCCGCCGCTTTCTGTGCCTCGGCTTCGGTCTTGTACTCCTGCACCGACCCGATCACGGCTTTGCGATAGTGTTTGGTTCCGTCGAGTTGCACCTCATACCAGCGAAAGATCCAAACTGTTTCGCCGGACTGACGCTTGACTCGCTGCAAACTTCCTTTTTGATGTCGTGCGCGCCTCATATACTTCTCCTTTCAGTTGGCGAGCACGGTTGGCCTTGCATTCAGCGTAGCCCAAACCGCCCGTGCGTCGCCACAGAGTTCACGGTGCAAAAGTAGGCAGATTCAGCTTGCAAGCTCGCGTTCAATCCACTCCTCGATAATT
>JBOGJS010000050.1:0-13935 GCA_050745365.1 Terriglobia bacterium | reverse complement strand
GTCTGGTAACGTGGTGTCCAAAGAATTCGGGTGATGTTATTTTGAACGCCACGCTTCCAAATGACGTCAGGGCATGCGCTTTGCTCCCTTAAATAGTCAAGCTTAGGATGCCCGCTCAACACAATGCTTCCTCTCTGATACCAGAGTTTGCCTTCGATTTCCTTGGCCAGCAGTTCAACCTGCGCCGGGCATTCCATGAAGAAGAGACTTACGTGCCTGAAAAAACCTTCCGGGTGGACCCCCATCCATTCCTTTCCCGCCTCACATAGCGTCGCATACGGGATGTAGCATACCCTGGCATGCATCGCGACCTGTTCTATGCACCACGCCCGCGGGAATAGGGGAATCCCTCGCTCCACGGAGGAGTAGGGCTGCTGAAAGAACACATAGTCCGGCACTAGGGTTGCCGGATTCAACCATTCGTCTTTGTCGTTGTCAAACCCCCGGATGGCGTGAAATTTTCGTTTCGCACAGAATTCCATCATGCCCGAGTCTTTATATTCGCCTTTCGGCAGCGTATAGCCTGTGTAGGGCAACGCGACGACCAATGGAGCGAACTCCCGATCCCCGGCCATGGCCTGATAAACTGATTCAAACATGTTCCACATTGCCGGTTGGTGACAGACGAAAAGCACGCGTATGGGCTGTTTGCCCGCGCCCATGGCCATCGCCCGGGTTCGAAAATTGGCATCGGCCAGAGCGCGAATTGTCACGTCCTGTTGCTCAACCCTGCTCCTCACCTGCCGGGTGATGCGAGTAATCACTTTGTGACCAATTTTGCGGATGGGATTCACCTTCTCAGCTCCGGATTGCCCGAAAATGCTCCCCGGTCAGGTTGCCGCGCGGATCCCGCACACGGGGTAGGGTGATGGTAAGCTTCGCAAAACGAATCGTATGAGATTTCCCCTTCCCCCACATTTTACGCCAGGGCTTCATCAGGATCAAAACGGTTGAGCGGACGCCGACGTGATGACATTATCCAGCGCACTCGCGTCGGTGACTAAAGACAACTTGCCTTCGCTTGCATCCGACGGCTCGCTGTGTTACAAGAACAATGATAAGGTTGGTGCATATTTCTAAAATTCACCGGTATCGTTTCGGGAAAGGCTGGAGTGATTTTATATGATTCGCAGTCTGTGGCGCGGTGCGGTTGGGGTTTGTGTGATTCTCGCATTCTGGGGTTCCTATGGAGTGGCTCAGACCACGTTCGGATCGATCACAGGAACCGTTACCGATCCGAGCGGAGCTGTGGTTCCGAATGCAAAGGTTACGGTAACAAATCAGGGCACGGGAGTTGCTCGCCACGTAACCACTGGAGCCACCGGCGCATTTAACGTGGCCAACTTAGATGTCGGAACGTACCAGGTTGCGGTGACCGCGTCGGGATTTCAGACGTTTCAGCAAGGGAATCTGATTCTCAGTGCGAATCAGGTTCTTAATGTCCCAGTCCAGCTTGCCCTGGGAGCCACGGCGCAGGTGGCTCGGGTAGTCGCCCGAACGCCGGTCATTAACACTCAAAATGCCATGCTTTCGAATGTAACCACGAACAAGGATTTGGAGCAATTGCCCCTTTCCGTGGCTCGGCATTATGGCGACCAGGGCTTTTACGCTTTTACATTGCTCAATACGGGTGTCTCGGCCATCAACACGAGCAGTACCCCCATTGTCTCGGGCGCCCGCCAAAACAGCGGCGTGCTACCCACGATTGACGGCATCGCTGTGATGGCCTACCCTATCGGGCCCGGGCCCGTTCAGCCGAGCTTGGATGCCGACCAGGAAGTGAACGTGATCACAGCCGATGCGCCGGCAGAATTCGCGACGGTCGGAAGCTTTTCGGTGGTGACGAAGTCGGGGACAAATCAGTTCCACGGCGGCTTATACTACGATTACAATAGCAGCGACTTTAACGCGAGGAACTTCTTCAGTTCTACCGTACCTTCCCGTGTGTACAACAATTTTTCCGCCGACCTCGGTGGCCCGATCATCAAGGACAAGCTGTTTTTCTATGGGGATTATGAAGGCTCCCGGGAAGCAGCGCAGAATTTGCTGGTGACCAACGTACCCCTGCCGGCCTGGCGAAGCGGCGATTTCAGCGATTTGCTAAGTCAAGGCGTTACGATCTCCAATCCATTTACCAAGCAGAACTTCGCGAATAACATGATTCCTTCTAACCTCATTAATCCTGTCTCGAATGCGATACAAACCTCGCTGTTCCCGCAGCCGAACACCGGCGGCCCCGGAGCGCAAGCCAACAACTACACGGGCCTGTTTCCAGGAACCACTGGGTTTACCCGCTTTGATAACATTGACGCGCGCGTTGACTTCGATCCCACCACGCGTGACGCGCTCTTTGCCCGCATCAGCTACCGGAAGCTTCCGCTCAGCTATCTCAATATGCTCCCAACGCTGGCAAACGAGTACCAGGAACGGTGGGGTGAGACGGCAGTAGCTTCCTGGACGCACACATTTTCTCCGACTCTCGTCAACGAGTTTCGAGGAGGAGGAACATACCAGCGCAACCTTTACTACCCGCAAACCGTCGGGAGCAATCTGATCAAACAGTGGGGAATTCAGGGCATTCCAACTCAAGGCGTGCACAACGTTCCGATCGTCGATATCACTCCCGTCACTTCGGTGAATGACGACACTGCCTGCAATTCGTATAACGATAATCTGGATGCGGATTGGACTTGGATCGACGATTTGAGCTGGACGGCAGGCAGGCACTTTTTAAAGTTCGGGTTCTCTGCGATACGAGATCAGCTCGGAGGGCAGTTCATTTCCTCGAACGTATACGGTGACTATGAATTTCCGGGGGTGTTCAGCGGCTTCGGCTATTCGGATTTCCTGCTCGGGCTCCCCCAGACAACGACGATCAGCGTACCGACTCCTCCCACCTATCTGCGCGGAACGACTTGGGGAATCTATGCCCAGGATCAATTCCACGTCAATCCTCGCTTGACGCTGAACTACGGCCTGCGCTGGGAATTAGAAGGCCCGTACTATCACAAGAACAGCGAGATCTACAGCTTTGATCCGACCAATGGCGACCTGGTGGTGCCAAACAATGGAGTAGGGCATATCAATCCCTTCTTCCCGTCGAACCTCCCCATCATCACCGCTTCCCAGGCAGGCTACCCCGCCGCAACTTTGGTTAACTTTCCCAAAGGCAATTTTGAGCCTCGGTTTGCCATTGCCTACAGGCCATTCAAGAATGGAAAGACGGTAATTCGCGGCGGATATGGGATTTACGGCAACCTGATTTACGGCACGCTGGCTGAGAACATGACCGGCGGGCCGTTCTCAGGAAGCGTCACATACACAAATGCCATCACCAACGGTGCGGCATTATTCAGCTTTCCCACTCCTACCCTGCCGTCCGGAACCGTGGCTTCAGTCGCCAACGTACAGGGCACCAATCCACATATCAAGACTCCGTATACACAGCAGTGGAACCTTACGGTCGAGCGCCAGCTAGGCGGTATTGGTCTTCGGATATCTTACGTGGGCTCTCACAGTGTCGATCTGGTTTATGAGCGTAACCTCGATCAGCCGCCGCCGAGCACCACGGCATTTTCCGTCAGCCAACTGGCCTATCCGCTGTACCGCTCGATTGCCTATGCAGATACAGGGGGAAGCGAAGACTATAACGGTCTGGAGCTCAGCGCGAAGAAGACTTACGGAAAAGATCTTACGTTCAATGGAGGCTGGACCTGGTCAAGGGACCTGACGGATACCCAGGATAGCGGCGGCGGCGGCGGATCATTCGCTGGCCAGACGATTCAAAACCAGTTTGACCGGGCGGCCGAATGGGCGAATAACCAGGTTACACCGACGAATCGTATTTATGCATACGCAGTCTACCAACTACCGGTAGGCCGTGGTCAGCGCTTCCTCAGCAATGCAAACCGGTATGTTGACGGAGTGTTCGGAGGTTGGCAGACCTCGTGGGACGCGGTGATACAATCCGGTGAATTTTTTACGCCGTCGTTCAGTGGGTTTGACGTGTCGAATACCAATACACTCGGAGGTCGCCCGGATCGAATCGCCAGCGGCTCGCTGCCTTCTGGCCAACAATCTCTTAACGAGTGGTTTAATCCGGCTGCCTTTAAGATTCCTGGCTGTCCAAACAGTCAGCCGGTCTGTCCGAACCCTGCTGACGTCGGGAGCTTTGGAAACTCCGGCCTCAACGTTCTTCAAGCACATCCTCTCGAGACGCTTGATTTCTCTCTCATGAAAACGTTTCCACTACGAGAGAACGTACACCTGGAGTTTCAGGTGAACATGGTGAATGCCCTCAACCATCCGAATTTTGCAGCTCCGAATTCAAACATTAGCAACGTGGGCGTCGTTGGGACGATTGGGGGCACAGGCTCAATCCTGTACGGTGAACCTGGCCCACGGGAGATCGACTTTGCTTTGAGGTTGATGTTCTAGGGTAGCGTCCACGAGGTAGGTACACAGATCATCTGGGTGGCGCAGACATGCCGCCTCTTGGCATGTCTGCGATTTTCAAGAGTCGCAGACATCGCTAAGTGCGCGGTGTCTGCGCCACCCATCAGGAAAGGTTGTGTACCCAATTCGTGGACACCATGCTAGGCTTCACGGGCGGGCGAAACGATGTAAATCACTCCCGCTCCTACCACGCCGGCGATAGCCATAACCCACCACGCCAGAGTATAGCTGTGATAGGTGTCAAAGATGCGTCCCGCGAGCCACGGAGCGACCCATTGGCCTACGGAATAGCCCATAATAATCAAAGCTAGTAGCTTTCCCAGGGCCTTCACGCCGAAACATTCTGCCGCGACCAGAGGAATCAACATATAGTCGGCTCCCATTGCAAAACCGAAGATGATGACAAAGCTCCAGATCACCACCGGCCGGTGGGCGAAGAAGAGGAGGGGAATGGCCAAGCCCATCGCCAGATAGAACAGAGCCATAACGTTCTTTTTCCGGAACTGGTCAGCCAGGTAGCCCACCAACACGCGCCCAGCAAGACTCGAAACCAACATGCAGCTCGAAAACACAGAGGCAGTTCCCGAAGAATACCCCTGGTTTTCGAGGAACAGGATGAAGTGCTGAATCACAGCACCGATGGCTCCGATCACGAGGGTGCAACCGACAAGGATCAGCCAGAAGTTTGCGGTGCGCACCGCGCGTTTAACTTCGTCTCCCGAATCCGTTGACTCGATCTTGGTGTAAGCCACGCCATCAGGAATAAGGCCGAGGTCAGCCGGAGCCGACCGAGTGACCCAAATGCCAACGGGAAAGAGCACAACCAGGATGATGGCTCCCACCGCTTCAAAAGCGTGCCGCCAACCGAAATGACCGATGAGTGCGTTGATGGCCACGGGCGATGCTGCGCCGCCCAAACCCAGTCCAAGATACGAGTAACCCATCGCCCGCCCACGCTTGGCTTGGAACCAGTTGGTGATCAGCACTTGATTGGGGATGGGCCCCACAAGAACGTAACCGAGGACTTCTGTGGTGCAAAGCACGTCGTATTGCCACAGGCGGGACATCCAGCCCATCAAGATCAGCGAAGCGCCGACAAAGCCAATCCCGGAAAGAATTACAGCACGGGCGCCAACCCGGTCAATCATGGCGCCCGCCAAAAACCCAAAAGGCAAGCCCACTGCAATGAAGCCAATTAGGAAGCCTTGGGTGGTATCGGCGTGAGTAAAACCGAGGGACTTGACCAGGGAAGGATAAAAAACCGGAAAGCCGTAATAAACAACTCCGACGGCGAAAAAGAGATTCAGGAAAGCAGCGGCAACAACCCACCAGCCATAAAACGTGCGCGCAGGGGGACTTGGCTTCGATGGGGCGGGGAACCGGCGCGGCTGTGAATTGAGGAATGGAAGGAGGATTCGCACGTTATCCGAATTCAGGGCCGAGTATTGCGACGAGAAGCTCCGGACGTCCCAAGCTACCCCCCGAGCCCCGAGCCATGCGCAAGAGTGGACGTGAGACCTCGAAGCCCATCGAGTGCAGAATCGCGCTTATTGCAGGATTCGATTTGACGCAGTCTACGACGATGCATTCGCGGGCAGAATACGCCAGGAAGCGTTTGAGCAGCCGGGAAGCCGTCTGCTCGTCTTTTGCCACCCACGGACCGAGGTGATCCGCTATGCGGCCAAGGCGTCCCAGCGTGTATCCAGCCAGATTTCGTCCGGTTCCGACGGCAGCGGTAAAGTAAGGGGCGCTCGCGTGTACGGAGAGCAACAACTCTTGCCTGTCTGCCCCAAAAACGTCTCGATCCAGCGTAAGGACTTCCTCAAACTGATTTTCCGTGATGAAGGGTTCACCGAGCGCCGCCGGCTTCACGGGAGCGCGGTGGAGTGACCAGCGCTCGATTTGAAGCTCCGTCGCGAAGCCCAATTTCTCATAGAGTGGAGCGCCCTGGGGTGTGGCATCAAGCTTGATCACAGGAATGCGCAGCGAGTCCAGATGCCTGAGCACTGTTTCTAAAAGCTGCGTGGCGATTCCCCGGCGCCGGTAGTCGGGCCTGACCAGCACCATACCCACCCATGCCAGCCGGTTTTCATAAATAATGCTCGTTGCGGTTCCGGCAACCTGGCCGCCCGATTCCGCCACGAAACAGCCTTCCGGATGCACGATCAGAAAATGCTTCCAGTCCGCCTGGGTCTGGTTCCAGCCGGCGGCAGCCACGAGCTCCAGCCCGGCAGGAATGTCGTTCTCGTGCATCGTCCGTATCTTGATTGGAGAAGCCGTTTGCGATTTCATCCTCAGGTGCGGGAATATTGCGACTCCGCGGGTGGTTGGTAGCGCATCTCGAGATGCGGTGTTTCGATCCGTTGATGAAGCTGGGCCTTCGATTTTAAACAAGCCTCCAGTATGCCGCTTGTGAGCAAGGTGCGGCGCACCGGATACGGCGCACGCCGGGTAATGAACATTTGCTCGATTTTTGAAACCAGACATGCCGAATATGTCTCATTAGGTGGAGGGGAAAGAAAGAATTGCGTGGAGATCAGTCCATGCCCGGCCAGCCGTGCCGAGAAGTTGAAGTCCTCTACGGCGCCGGTGAGCATAAGGAGCACGGCGCGCGTGCCATCACTGTATTCCACAAAGTAGGCGGCCGGGTCTTTCACCAGTTGCGGCAGCACGCCCAAGCCAACCAGATCCTGAGTGCGGCCGTCCAGTAAAGTTAAACCCAGCGGTGTGTCACTGCGGGAGAGCGCGGAGCTCAGCAGTTCCTTGGACCAGCGCCCCGCGGCGCCAGCCTCCCAAACCTCGTCTCCCTCGAGCAACTGCACTGCCGCAACACCCGTCTC
Organism: Terriglobia bacterium; assembly: GCA_050745365.1. Lineage (GTDB taxonomy): Bacteria > Acidobacteriota > Terriglobia > UBA7540 > UBA7540 > RH2-MAG17b. The sequence goes on along the minus strand of JBOGJS010000050.1, from coordinate 6,640 downwards.
GCCGCCCTTACGCCGCTCGAGCATCGCCTGCATCGCTTCGAGGGCGTCAAAATCCGTGAAGCCCGCCCGCTCGATGCCCACCATCACCGCCTCGTGGACTTCGGCGCCCATTGGCATGTCCACATCCGGCAGTCGCCAGGTAACGGGCAGCGACCCGCCGGCGAGCATCGGAAACCCGAGCCGCTCAGAATCTTCCACCATTTTCTGTGCTTCGCGGAAGCTAAAGGAGAGGTTTTTGTGGTTGTAATAGGGGACGGCGTGTTTCTCTTCTTCAAAGACCTGGGCGCACTGCCCGAACAGATCGTATCGCGGGTAGAGGATTTGGCCGAGGTCGTTGCGAGGATAGTTGCCTTGGTCGATCACGGTGAGCACGGCATCACAAGCGATATGCTCACCACCACGGCGCAGTGCTGCCGGAACGTTCGGATAAATCACGAAGCCGAATTCCTTGGCGCGCGCGGCGCTCAGATCACCTGGCAAGGGCTTATTCGTTGAGCGCAGGTGGTCCCGAGGGTTTTTCGCGCCGGTGATGCGGCCAAACGACGTGGAACCAAACCACTGAGGCGTGCGATCGAGGTATAAGGAGACAACCCGCACGTTGGGCCGATGCCAATCCCCGTTCTGAGGGTAGCCGATTAGGAATCGATCCGTGATGGTTTGGAGTTCGGACCCAAACCGGTAATCGTTGCCAATGATCGCCAGGCGCAGGGTTTGTTCCGGGTTGCCGGGCGTGGTGCCCGCTGAGAGCTGACGTGACAGCAGGGTGGGCGCGAGCGCGGTATAGCCGAGAAAACGGCGGCGAGTGAGCATTCAGAATCTCTCAAAAGTTGATTCACGGCGCGGTTGGTAGCGGATGGCCAAGTGAGGCGTCGGTATCCGCTGCTGCCCGTTGAACAAGCTGTCGATGCCCGCGATGACGAGCCCACTGGTCAGGAGCGTCCGCTCGATGGGGTATTGCGCCTTGCCCGTCAAAAACATAAGTTCCATGTTGTAGACCAACGGGTTGAAGAAATCCGCCAGCGTGGTCCGCCCGTCCGGCATGGGCAGATACATCTGGGTGGAGAACGGCTTCGATTGCCCCTCAACTGTCGCCGCGAAGTTAAAATCCAGCACCAACCCGTCCATCAGTATCATCGTGGAACGTAGCCCATCGGCGTGCTGATAATGATAGGCGACCGGGTCTTTGGCCAACACACGCATTTCATCGACCGTCGGGAAAACATTGGTGAAGCCCGCGCGGCCGGGGCTGAGCGTGTGGCTGCGGGCGAGCGCCGCCCGGAACAGATCTCGTGACCACACTTCTTTTTCATGGGCCTTCCAGAAGCTGTCACCCCGGTAGGCCTCTAGCCACTCCACACCTGTCTCTCCGCCCCGGCGCCGTTCCACCATGCACTGGATGGTCTCCAAGCCGTGGAAATCGTAGCTGCCCACACCACCGTAACAGATACACAGGGCCTCGCGGATCGAAGCTCCCCAAGGCATCTCTATCGATGGAATGCGCCACGTCACCGGTAAACTCGACCCGCCCTGGAAGGCAAAGCCCATCTGCTGCGAGGTGTCATACATCTGTTTTGCCCAGTCCCACTTCCAGGAGAGCTGCTTGTCGTTAAACATCGGGACAGACCGGCCGCTGGTCCGGTAGACGGCGACAATCTGCTCGAAAAATCGGAAGTGAGGGTGTTCTTCCTGCCCCTTTTCATTGAACGGGTAATTGCCAAGCTCGCCCACCAGGATCACACCATCCACTGCCAGCTTGTCCGTGCCCTGGGTCACAGCTTCCTCAATACTGGGATAAACCTTCATAGACGGATGGCTTTCCGCCCGCTCGTAGGTCAGGTCGCCCACGCCTTGTTGATCGACGTACAGTGCCACCAGGTCCATCGCCGGATAGTGATAAGTGCCGCGCCAGCCGTAGCCATAAAGGAAACGATCCACGATGTGCTGCGCGTGCATGTACTTTTTATAGGAAGTGACCGCAGCGGCGAGTTGGGGACGGTGAGCAGGTTGCGCTTTCTGAGCCATGAAATAATCCGGAGATGGGTCCGCGACGTGGCAGTATAGCAGAGCGTTCGTTGCGGCAACCGGAAATAGTATCACAGTGAATCCGAAGGCCGCACGAGCACAAACCTTGCTCTTACGTCGTGGACGGCTCCTCTGCATGACCGTTCGAGGCTAACCCGGGTAGCGCAGACCGCCGTTCTTGCGGTCTGCGGTTTTTGCCGAATACCGTGAAATGCCGCGGAGTTAAAGGTCAACGCCGTGCTACTCTCATATTCCAGATTGGCAGCCGAGGGTTGTGACCACAAAGCGGACAAACAGGACGTGCTGGAAAGTTAAAAAGATGTTAAATTGACAAAACGAATCGAGCAAGTTGGTGAAAGCGAACCTGAAGGCACAATGAAATTCGGCGCCAACACCTTGATCTGGACGATGCGCGTGACCCGAGAACACGAATCCTTGTTCTCCCACATTCGGGACTGGGGTTTTAACGGCGTGGAGCTTTTTGTTTCGCCGCAAGAGCCCTCGGATGTTCCGACGGTTCGTCGGATGCTGGATGCTCTGGGCCTTGATCGAACCGCCTGCACGGTGCTGCCGTGCGAAGCTCACCTGGTGAGTTCCGACGCCGAGACTCGCGCACGTGGCGTAAAGTACGTTGAACGATGCATCGAGCGAGCGGCGGAGCTGGGTGCGCAGCTTTTGTGCGGCCCGCTCTATGCTGGTCTTGGCGTGATCACAGGCTGCAGGCGCACGGATGAAGAATGGAAGCGTGCGGTTGAGGGCGTGGGCCAAGCCGCGCGGCGCGCCCAGGAGTTGGGTGTTGTGTTATGTCTTGAGCCTCTCAATCGCTTTGAGACCTACTTCCTCAATACCTTGGAGGATGCCGCGAGGCTCACGCGAGAAGTGGGTATGACCAACGTGCGGGTCCACTTCGATACGTTCCACGCCAACATTGAGGAGAAGCATCCGGCCAGCGCGCTTCGATCCGTCGCCCGGGAGCTCGGCCACGTCCACATTTCTGAAAACGATCGCGGCATCCCTGGCTCCGGCCATGTGGATTGGAAAGCCGTTGTGCGCACGCTTAAAGAAATAGGTTACGATCAATGGCTCACCATCGAATCTTTCGCGCGGCCCGATCCTGCTCTCGCTGCCGCTGCCATCTGGCGCGATTTTGCGCCTTCAGGCGATGAGTTGGCTCGCCAAGGGCTCGCTTTCATCAAAGGCGTGTGCAAGGAGGCAGGTGCGGAATGAATTCGATCCGGCTTTCAATCGGCAGTTGGGCCTATTGTTTTGGCCCTTATAAAGACCACCCGGTTCTCTTTGATACCATCGTTGAAAAGCTCGGAAGGCTGGGCTTTGATGGCGTGGAGTTGGGAGGATTCGTCCCGCACCCCAACCCTGCGGAGTTCAACACCAAAACGAAGCGCTCGGACCTAAAACAGAAAGTGGCCGATCACGGCTTGGCCTTTTCAGGCCTCGCCGCCGACCTGTGGTCCTGCCCGATCGTCCTTCAAGACGAAAATTCCAACTGGATGGCTACCTTCGAGCAAAACTTGAAGTTTGCCGAAGACCTTGGGATTGATTGCATCCGCGTGGATAGCGTCAGCCCTCCCGATATTTTTGAGAAGGAGGGCATCGATCCGAAACTCGGCTGGGAGCGACTGATTCGTACTTTTCGGACTGCGGCGGGAAAGGCACAGGACCACGGAATTCGCGTGGTATGGGAATTTGAGCCTGGATTCGCTTTTAATAAACCCTCGGAGATTATGCGCATCGTTGATGATGTGGCCCACAGCAATTTCCGCGTGCTTTTCGACACCTCTCATGCCCACACTTGCGCTGCCGTTGGTGCGCGCCAGCCTGGCCAAAAAGAAACTCTGCCCGGGGGAGCTATCGAGCTCCTTACCCGCTTGCGGGGCAAAATTGGCCATGTTCATCTCATCGATTCGGACGGTACGCTCCATAACAACGAAACCAGCATCCATGCGCCCTTTGGGCAGGGAGTCCTTGACTTCGACAAGCTGCTTCCGGAAGTGCTTCGCTGCGGTTGCCCTTCGAACTGGTGGACTATTGATCTCTGCTTCTGGCCCGATGCGTGGGAAGTAACCGCCGACGCCAAGAAATTTCTGGAAGACAAGGCGAAAAAGTATGCCGTTCCACGGGAGAGGGCTTAAAACCGCGAGGAATAGCCCTCTTCCAGAGGCTGGTTTTTACCTATATTTTCTGCTGGACACAGGGGGTGGACTCAAAGCCGTGGTTCCGCAGCGGATTGTGGAGAGCTTTGTATCAGGGCACGGCTTCAGCCGTGCCGATCGAGGGCGAACAAAATCGCGGCTTTTAGCCGATGCGGGCAGCCTGACGCTCAAGTGTCCAAAGTGCTGAATATCGGTATGGTAGGGCACGGTTTCATGGGCCGTGCGCATTCGAACGCCTACTTGCGAGTTAATCAGTTCTTCGATGTCGCGTATAAGCCCATGCTCAAGGCGGTGGCGGGACGCGATAGGGGTAATACAGAAGCGTTCGCGCGCCGTTGGGGATGGGAGCGGACGGAAACGGACTGGCGGAAGCTCGTGGAGTCACCGGACGTCGACGTCATCGACATCTGCTCGCCGAATAACACGCACAGTGAGATTGCTCTCGCCGCCGCGGCTGGCGGCAAGATAATTTTATGCGAGAAGCCGCTTGCGATGGACCTCGACGAAGGGCGCCAGATGACGGCGGCCGTCGAGCGGGCCGGGAATCCGAACATGGTTTGGTTCAATTACCGGCGCGTGCCCGCCATTACTCTGGCAAAGCAGATCATCGATGAGGGAAGATTGGGAAGAATCTTTCACTATCGCGCAACATATCTTCAGGATTGGACCATTTCTCCCAAAGTGCCCATAGGCGGCGCGGCGACTTGGCGGCTGGATAAACAAGTCGCGGGCACGGGCGTTTCCGGCGACCTCTCCACCCATAACATCGATACGGCAATCTGGTTGAACGGGCCCGTGATCGAAGTCTGTGGTATGACGGAAATTTTTATCAAGGACCGCCTACGTCCGGATGGCAGCCCGGCGCGGGTGGAAATCGAGGACGTTTGCACCTTTCTGGCGCGCTTCTCGAACGGTGCCAACGGAACCTTCGAAGCCACCCGCTACGCGCGGGGTCGAAAGAACAAGAATAGTTTTGAAATCAATGGCGAACGGGGTTCACTGTACTTTGATCTCGAAAACATGCACCAGCTCCAATACTATGCCCACGAAGATCCACCCCACCTGCAGGGCTGGCGCACCATTCTGGTGACCGGTGCCGAGCATCCCTATATGGCGAACTGGTGGGTTCCGGGATGCGTCATCGGCTACGAGCACACCTTTGTAAATACCCTCGCAGACTTTCTTAAATCGCTCGAAAAAGGTGAGCGCGCGCGCCCTGATTTTCGTGATGCGCTGGAAACTCAGGCGGTGACGGCAGCGGTGCTTGAAAGCGCCAGGTCGGGAAAATGGGAGGCGCCCGAGGCCCTCCAATAACAACTCCTCGATGACCCAATCGAAACCTTGAGCGGTACGGACGGGTATTGCGCCGTGACGTTCATTCGGGGGAAGAGATACCTGGCCACGTAAACGAAACGTTCGCCGGGCAGCCATATGGACGAGCAAGGATCCTCCCGACAGTAGTCGCCGAGGCTACTTGTAGATTGCAACGTTTTTGCTAGTTGACGTTACGTAAACTCGTTGGGCACGATCGCGTTGTGCGCTGGAACGACCTTCAGAGTAAGGGCAGACGGGCTGCATTGTTCAAACAGAACCACCCGAATTAGCTTTTGGGTTTTGTGTCTCGTTGCGCTATAATCTGGTAGTCAGGACCGGAAGCACGAGGCTACCGGGCAGGAGGTGCGTAATGGATGGCCTTTTTGAGCCAACCCATTTGATTTTTATCATGGTGATTGTTCTCATCATCTTTGGACCCGGTAAGCTACCCGAGTTAGGAAAAGGACTAGGTAAGGGAATCCGCGAGTTTAAAGATGCGATTCGAGGCGGGCTGGGAGCAGAAGTCGAAAAACCGGCCGAGCAGAAGAAACCTTAGCTTGCATCTTATTTGCTTCCCATAGTACAATCAACGCGCTTCGAGACATGAGTCCCATGGCGAGGAGGAATACTGATGGACGGTCTTTTTGAGCCCAGCCACATAATATTTATTTTGGTAATCGTGCTGATTATCTTTGGACCCGGCAAATTACCCCAGCTCGGCAGAGGCTTGGGCGATGGAATCCGGGGTTTCAAAGAAGCTATCAAGGGCGCCCGCGGCGTCGAAAAGACTGACGCCTCTGAGCAGAGGAACACCCCGGTTTCCTGAACATTCCATTTCCGCTCCAGGGCCTTTGCTGAAAAACAGAACGTCGCGGACAACGCCTGCGAACGGGCGGGGTGACCGCGCGGTTTTAGGTCTGCCAGCATTGAGCTTAGCTCTGGATCGCGCTATAAACATTGCCCAATCATTTCAACTTCGCTTTCTAGCACTCCTTACACTCCTCGGTAGCTCAATGGTAGAGCATTCGGCTGTTAACCGAAGGGTTGCAGGTTCGAGTCCTGCCCGAGGAGCCATTTCTTTTCAAAGGCTTAACAGCGTACCAGCCAAGCAGCGCGCCCTGGCCGAAGCCGAC
>JBOGJS010000049.1:0-32597 GCA_050745365.1 Terriglobia bacterium | reverse complement strand
CGCCTGTACGCGTATATGTCTGGAAACCGGACGCACTAACGGTGATCGCGTAAGTTCCCGGCGGCAGGTCAGGCAGGCTGTATTCGCCAGCGGAATTGGTTGTGGTAGTGCGAGTAAAATGGGTACTCAGATTCTCGGCTGTGACGGTCGCGCTTGGAACCGCCGCCTTGCTAGGATCGACAACGTTGCCAACAATCGTGCCCTGGAGCAATTGCGCGGTGGCTGGGCCGACGCATAGGAGGAGAGCTATTGCAGCGATACAACATGCCAGTAATACCCGGTGGCGCGAAAGAACGTCGGCGCAGACTAGCCACAGATCTCCGAATGTGTTGGTGCGCTCGCATCGCGTCCGAGAATCGCGCAGTGCTTGCCCTCCAATCGGCCTTCGTGTATCTTCCGATCTAACTTCCTTATATTTCTGAATAGAAGATTTCTGACATTTCCAAATGAGCCTCATGTTTACCTCCCCTCCAGCACAAAGGCTGGTTTATCAGGATAAGCTTCGATCGAGCGACCGTCGGCAACAAGTTGCCCATTGGTGCGGAAAAGGCCCGCGACACGGCCTATGATGAATATTTGGCCGCCTTAATACCCGCTAGCAGGCCTCGCATGTAAGAGAAGCTCTTCTGCATACCCGGCATTGGATCTTGGGGCTGAACCTCGTACTCGAGATTGACACAGTCGCCATACTTCATCTTGATCAACTGAAGGAAAATCTGCGGGAACGGTAGTACGCCATCGCCCACCGGCACCTGGGTCCGTTCATCGAGTGGGTTTTTGACGTCTTTGACGTGCATGTCCAGCAGTCGGGGTCCCGCTTCAACGATAGATTCGACGACATCGACACCAGGATTAGCCGCTGTGTGTCCGACGTCGATGCAGAGCCCGCAACGCGGATCCATGTTCTTCACGATCGCCAGCGCACTTTGCGGTGTAGGAAAGTTCGGATCATGCGGTCCATGGTTATGAACCGCAATTTTGATGTTGTATTGCTCGACGTACTTGCCAAGCCCCGGCAGGACGCTGCGTGCTGGCATACACGTAATCAAGGGTACCCGTAGTCGCTTCGCGTATTCGAATTTGGGTCGGATATCCGAATCGCTATTTTCCATGAAATCGATTACGCCGCATCCGACCAGAACGATACCAGCATCATCGAACTCCCTTTTTGCCGCTGCAATCTGGCCGGGCGTGCTGTTGAGCGGCAAGTGAACACTCTTGACGTTGAGATAGGGTGTACCCAACTGTTTCGTCATCTGGATTGCCTGTGCGCGCGAAAACTTCCTGAAAGAATACGATGCAATACCGAGCTTGAAATTGGCGCCAGCGATGTGATACTGCTGGGCCTGCACGGTATTGCCGGTGGCCGCAGCAAGTCCAACGCCTCCTAGCACTGCTCGGAGCCAAGCTCGCCTGCCAAGAAACTTAGAGTACATGGCTGAATCCTTTCGTGATCCTCACAATTCGCGGAGAATATACTACGATTGCTTAGTATTTTCAATCGAAATTAACATTCGTAAACATTCGAAACTAACATTCTTTTGTAATCCCTCAGAAGGTGTGAAAAATTCATTCAAGCCGCAGATGAACGCGGATCAGGGCTTTCTTTTCATCTGCGCTAATGCGCGTAGATCTGCGACTCTAAATTGTTTCACAGCTTCTCAGCCTTCGCGCTCAGGGCGTGAAGACACGCAGTCTGGCCTGGAAAACCGGAGACCCGCTCTCGACGGAACGACCGCAACGCGTGCATAGCATACGGAAATTGCCCGTCGCTGCCCGTTCATGAAGAATGCAGGTCAGGACACAAAACATTCAAACTCGCTTGCCGTGGCAAGCGTGATGCAATAGAATTTGACGCTGGAGGAACCCATGTTCACCGCAACTGAGAATCTGGTTTTGCCGACGACGATCACCGGATCGTTTCCGCGCCCGCGCTGGTTTGATGTAAGCATGTGGGGGCGGCCGCTCGATACCTGTATGCTCGACGTGCACTTTCGGGAGAAGTTCCAAGACGCCATGGCGGTCGTGATGAGCGACCAGGAGCGGGCGGGAATCGACATCCTGACTCATGGTGACTTCCATATCGATGAGGACCTGGCAGGACGTAGCTGGCATCACTATCCTCTACAGCGGTGGAAGGGGTTTGAAGGAGACACGCTGCAGCCGGATGAAAACCTCCCGCCGTGGCGCCGTCACGCTCCAGGCACGCTACTGAATGAGATTTACACGGGCTGGCGGTGGCCGCGCATCGTGGGCAAGATCGAACACCGCCCGCTGGACTATGCAAAGCTGTGGCGCATTGCGCAGTCGAAAACGCGCAAGCCGATTAAGTTCGGCACCTGCTGCTCGCAGGCGATGGTTTTCTTCCTGGATATCCATACGCCGCAATACAAGGACAGGCGGCAAGTGATCTGGGACATGGCTGAAGCTATGAACAAGGAGCTCCTGGCCCTGCGCGACGCGGGCTGCCGGTGCATTCAGACGGAGGAGCCGGCATTCCACTTCACGGCAAACACTTATGGCAAAGACAGTGAAGAACTCAAGTTTCTGGCCGAGGCATTCAATCGTGAAGTTCAGGGGCTTGATGACGTGGAACTATGGATTCACACCTGTTGGGGCAATCCCAACATGCAGCGCGTGATGGAGAATACAAGCTACGCAAATTCGATCGAAATTTATCTCGAACGCTGCCGGGGCGACGTGTGGACACTCGAGATGAAAGACCGCAACCAGAGGGATCTTGAGCTGTTCGAGCCTTTCAAGCATGACTTGAAGAAGAAGATTGCCATTGGCGTCGTCAGCCATCGGACGCTTCAGGCGGACCGGCCGGAAGAAGTGGCTGGGGAAATCCGCAAGGCGCTTAAGCATATTCCTGCGGAGCGGCTGGTATTGACGAGCGATTGCGGTTTTGGGCGGCAGGGGATGAACCGCGAAATCGCTTTTTACAAGACGAGCGCGATTGCGCAGGGAGCCAATATCGTGCGGCGGGAGCTGGGGCTGGCAGCCAGTTACGTGCCGGCGGCCGATCCTCTGCTCCAGATTGACGTCGTGCCCGGGCGCGATCTCAAGCGGGCAAGCGCCAGCCCGAGTTAAATTGCACGTCGTCTATCGACTGCCTGGCGCTGGACCGGTGCAAAGGGCATTACGACCGTGGCGACATTCGGTCCGACCGTGGCGCCACATCGGGGGGATCGCATTCGCTCGTATGACCGAGATTGAAAAACAGAAGCTGGACGAGCTCGGTTACCTGGTGCTTCAGGGATTCACGCCGCAGGTTCTGCTGGAAGCTCTCTGCCAGCGCGTGGAAGAGTTGTTTCGCGAAGAGGGCGAGCGCGCCGGGGCCGAATTCAAACAAGAGCCCGAGTCAAAGCGGCTCGCCAATCTCGCTGACAAGGGTGAAGTCTTCGAGCGCTCGATTACGTTTCCCGGCATTCTCGAGTACATTCGACACATCCTCGGGCTTGAATTCAAGCTCAGTAGCCTGAACGTCCGCTCCGCAAATCCCCACTCAAACTCCGGGCAACCGTTGCATGCGGATATGGGAGCGATCCCGGATGAGCGCGGATTCTGGGTAGCAAACACGGTTTGGATGTTGGACGATTTCACAACCGAAAATGGTGCCCTGCGCCTTGTGCCCGGCTCGCATCGGTGGGGCAAGCTGCCACAGCAGGCGCTGAGCGACCCCTGGGCACCGCACAAAGATGAGTTGCTGGTGACCGGCAAGGCAGGAACAGTGGTGGTGGTCAACGCGCACCTGTGGCACGGCGGAACGGCGAATAGAACGTCATTACCGCGCCGGGCCATGCACGGTTTCTATGTCCGGCGGGATAAGCCACAGCAACAGTACCAAAAGAAGCTGCTGCGCCCTGAGACGCAAGCGCGGCTCAGCCCCGAATTGCGCCATCTGCTTGCGCTCGATGATCCGCTCAACGATCAACTTTGCGGGGAGGCTACAGCTCAGAGTGGATTTCTGCGTTAGCGGAATCCCGAGCAGGCGTTCGAGGAGGAGGCTTATGTTTGTTTACTCCAGTGTTTTTACAGGTAGGCCCGTTCGAACTCCGCACCGAGGGACGTCGCCGACGTCATGGGCGGCGACTTTAGCCGCTCGAGCCCTGAAGCTCTCATTGCTCGCCGCTCTGTTGCTCGTGTGCAGCGTTGGCCTCGCGCAGGAACACACGTCTCAGATTGCTCCTCCCGTTCATAATGTCGGCTGGCTCGCGACGCATTGGCCGTACCACAATCAGTGGGGCGATGATGTCCCTCCTCCCATTCTTAAGATTGGGTCGCCCGCGCCCAATTTCGACCTGCCCGGTGTCGACGGCAAGATGCACAGCCTGAAGGATTACGCGGCGGCCAAGGTGCTGGTGATCGTGTTTATGTGTGATCATTGTCCAGTTTCGCAGATGTACGAGAGACGAATCAAAGAGCTGACCGCTGACTATAAAAGCCGCGGTGTTCACGTGGTGGTGATCATGGGAAACGATCCGAAGGCAGAGGCCCTGAACGAATGGGGTCACACCGACCTGGGCGACACATTTGCTGAGATGAAGCTGCGGGCGGCCTACAGACACTTTAATTATCCTTACTTGTACGATGGCTCGACCGAGGCCGTCGCGCTGAAGTATGGACCCACGGCAACACCCCATGTGTTCATCTTTGGCGCAAAACGGAATCTGCGATACGAAGGCACGGTGGATAACAACATGCAAGAACGGTTAGTGACCGAGCACTACGCAAGAGACGCCATCGACGCACTACTTGCCGGCCGGCCGGTTGCGGTGAAGACGACTCCGGCCGTTGGCTGCTCGACCAAGTGGGCCTATAAAGAGGCTGTTGTCGAGAAAGAGAATGCGGTATTTAACCAGGACCCCGTGAGCCTGGACCTCGTTTCGGGCGCCCAGCTCAGGAGGCTACGAGAGAATAAGGGCACGGGCAAAATTCTGCTGGTTAGCTTTTGGGCGACCTGGTGCGGACCGTGTATGGCGGAGTTTCCGGAGTTGCAAACGATGGTCCGTCAGTATGCGAAACGGGCCTTGAACATCGTGACCGTCAGCATTAACAACCCCGACGAAAGGAAGCTCGTTCTGGCGTTCCTGCAACAGCAGCATGCGATCGGAAGGAACCTGCTTTGGGACACAAACACTCCGGGGGATGCCGTAAAAGCTTTCGGAACCGGTTGGAGCGGCGGTGTTCCTTACACGGTTCTGATCGGCATGAACGGCCAAGTGCTTTACAAAATCGAGGGCGGAATGAACGCTTTAGAGGTGAAGCGGGAGATCCTGAAAAGCCTCCCGGACGACTACCGCATCGGGGCGCACGCTTATTGGAACAGCACGTTCTAAGGCGACGGATATGAAACGAAGCGCGATGAAGATGGCGATCCGAACGAACCTGCTAAAAGTAGTCGTATGTGCTCTGATTGCGTCACCGCTTCTCGGGCAGGTCAATGTGAAGCGGCCGCGCATCTTGGGAATTTCACATGTGGCTTTTGACGTGAGCAATCTCTCAAAAGCCCGTGCCTTTTACGAGGGCTTCCTCGGCTTTGAAGAATATGGAGTTTTTCGGGGGCAAAACGGCTCGGTGCAGATGGCCTTTATCAAGATTAACAATCTTCAGCACCTCGAACTGTTCATCACGCAACCACCGCCGGGCAGAGGGCGGCTTAACCACGTGGCCTTTTACACGGACAACGCCGAGCAGATGCGTGAATACCTTGCCTCGCGAGGGGTGAAAGTTCCCGCGCGAGTGGGCAGGGGCCGGACCGGGGACCTGAATTTTATGATTCGAGACCCGGACGGCAACGCCATCGAATGGGACCAATATGAGCCTGGGGGCTGGGTGATGCGGGACCGCGGCAAGTTCATGCCTGCTACGCGGATTTCACATCGCATCATGCACGCCGGGTTCCCCGTGGGTTCTCTCCAGAGATCGCTGCGGTTCTATGGCGGCATTCTCGGTTTCCATGAATTCTGGCGCGGCAGTGCCAATGGCAGGGTGCTGAGCTGGGTCAACATGCGAGTGCCAGACGGTGAAGACTACGTCGAGTTCATGCTCTATGGTGGGCATTACCCATCGCTCGAGCAGTTGGGTGGGATGGAGCATTTTTGTCTGGAGGTTCCGGACGTCCATAAGGCCGTCGCGGAGCTCGAATCTCGTCCGGCATTCAAAGCATACGGGCGCAAGATTGCGGTCGGCCGGGGCCACAATCACAAATGGCTGGCGAACTTGTTTGACCCGGACGGTACCCGCATTGAGATGATGGAGCCAAGAACGTACAACGGGAAACCCGCTGCTTCTTCAACCGCTCCTCCGCCGGTGAGTACTGGACGCTAATCACAGGAATGGCTCAAGCCGCTATTTTGCCCTGGAGCAAGCGGGGGATGCTAAGATTGCTCAGGGGTTGAGAAGGCGAGATTAAAGCGATGCGATTAACAATACCGATTCCAGAGACTCAGGAAGCAATCCGCGTGCCGGCGGGCATGCTCCGCTTGAATGACGACGAGTTCTTTCAGTTCTGCCAGACCAACCGCGATCTGCACATTGAGCGTTCGCCGAACGGAGAAATCATCGTGATGTCCCCTGCGGGAGGATACGCCAGTTTTCAGAGTCTAAAGGTCGCAACGCAACTCGACACCTGGGCCACAAGAGACGGAAGCGGAGTGGCCTTCGATTCGAGCGCCGGCTTTCGCCTGCCGAACGGCGCCATACGTTCACCGGATGCCGCCTGGGTGTCGCTCGCGCGCCTGAAGCAACTGAGCCATCGGGAAAAGGAGCGGTTCCTTCCGCTCTGCCCGGATTTTGTGATTGAGGTTGCCTCGCCTTCGGATGACATTTCAGAGCTGCGCGAAAAAATGAAAGAATATGTGAGCTGCGGTCTCCGCATGGGGTGGCTCATTCTGCCGGCGACGACCCAGGCAGAAATTTATACTCCGGACCGAATCGAGACGCTCAACTCGCCCGCAACGATTGGCGCGGGTCCCGTGCTGCCCGGATTCAAGTTGGAATTGCTATCGGTGTGGAACCCGCCGTTTTGAAAACTGAGCCCGCCTTCGACTCGGAGGCAATCAATGCCAGCCACGATCAGTGCGGAAACCGCGGAACAGCGAATCATTTTGAAGCACCGGCCGACCGCTCCAGGTCGCCGAATGCGCCACAACGGCAGCGGAGCCCTTCCGAAGGTCATTCACAAGTTCCGCCACCTTTTAGAACAAATTTACCGTCCCCAGGGCCTTAGTTCTGAGGCATAACTCAAAACGCAAGTCCAGCCTCGGCGAAAGCCTTGCGCATGGCCGCTGCAGTAGCCGCAACGGCGTGATCGAGCGGCATCGCGCGCAAATGGGCGTTGAACGGCTCGGCCTGAATGGGCCCATCATAACCAATGGCGACCAGCGCGCCGAGGAATTCCCTCACAGGAATCACTCCGGTGGCCGCAGGCAGCTCTCGGTGATCATCCAGCAATTCGTCGAGGGGCAGGCGCGGCGCGTCATTGAGGTCGACGGTGATCACATCGCGCCCTCGCAACGTCTCAATATCGGCCGCGGTCTCTTCGGCGTTGTACCAGTGCCAGCTATCGAGCTGGATGCCCATGTTATCCGTGCCAATGGCCACGTTCAACTCTTTCATCTCCGATAAGGTATGAATGAACGGCTGGCGCTCGCTGCGCCAGAGTGTACGCGTGGCCACATATTCAAGGCCGAAGCGCTGGCCGTGATCCGCCAGCACCTGAGCGCACGCTCGCAGCCGGCAAGCGTGCTGGCGGAAGTTCTGGAGATAGGTCAGCGTGTTGCTGCACGGCAAAACATACGTGCTCACTCGCCGGATGCCGGCCCGCTGAAGTGTGTTTGCGAACGCGGACAAAACTTTCAGGCCTTCGTTGAACGCTGTCTCATCGGCTCGGAAATTGACGGGCAGCCCTGCTGCGCCGAATTTCAGCTTTTTCCCGGCGAGATCGTCCAGCAGGCGCTTCAAGTCACTGTCGGACAAACCTCGAAACAGCTTTTCGTCCGGAGCGACGCTTTCGAAGCCGTACTTTTCGGCCAGCTCAACGGATTGCTGAAATGTACCCTTAAATCCGAGGCTGCCAAGGCTCAGGTTGGTATAGAACTTCCGGGCAGCGCTACTTTGGGCCGCGAGTCGAGCGCCGGGAAGCATTGAGAGCCCGCCGAGTGTAGCACTGGTTTGAGCGATAAAACCCCGCCGGCTCGTTTTGGACATAGTGAATTCCCCTCATTCTAAAATAAAGATGCTTGCCAGGGGCGGCTTATCTTCATTACGCTAAGAAAATGAATCCTGGAGCGCACACAGAAACTGAAATCCTCTCTGAGCCTCGCTGCTGGGCGGAATGTTTGCCCATAGCGGGCCGCGAGATTGAGAAGGCGCTGCATCGGCTTTCGCTGCCGCCGGACTGGCTTTTTGTTGGCTGCGGCTCAAGCTATTATATTGCTCTATCCGCCGCCGCCAGCTTCACGTTTCTAACGGGCCGCCGCGCGCGAGCGCTGCCTGCCTCTGAGCTGCTTCTATTCCCCGACCTGGTGCTTGCCGGGATGCCAGCCTGCCAGCCGGTCTTGATCTCGCGCTCAGGCCGAACGTCTGAAGCGTTGGCGGCCGCGAAATATCTGGAAGAAAAAAACATTCCGACGCTCGCGATCAGTTGCGCGCCCGGCCAGCCACTCGAGAAGCTATCGAGCGCCACCATCTGCCTTCCCCCGGCCGACGAAAAGAGCACCGTGATGACGCGATCCTTCACCTCGATGCTGGTCGGGCTCCAAGTGCTGGCGGCCCGCGTGGCCAACCGCGCAACCTTCATCAATGCGCTGGAAAAACTGCCGGCGGGCGCGCAGAATGCGCTCGATGAACTCGCTCCGCGTCTCCGAGCGTTTGTGGAATCTCACCATTTCTCAGATTACGTTTATCTGGGTCAGGGGCCGTTTTATGGCTTGGCCTGCGAAGCCGCGCTGAAGGTCGAGGAAATGTCCTGTTCGTACGCGCAGGCCTTCCACACGCTGGAGTTCCGCCACGGGCCTAAATCCATCGTCAGCCCTGAGGTCCTGGTGGGCTTCTTGCTTTCCGAGAGCGGCAGAGAGGCTGAAGAGAAGGTGCTGGAAGAGGTGAAAAGCCTGGGTGGGACTACACTTGTGGTCACGCGGCAGGCAAGCAAGCGCGTTCGTGAATCCGCGGATTTCCTTGTGGAACTTCAGTTGGAAGTTGAAGAATACGCCGGCTTGGCGGCGCACCTGCTCGTTGCTCAGTTGCTGGGTCTTTACACGGGCCTGAAGAAGGGGCAGGACCCTGACCAGCCCCGTCATCTGAGCCGGGTTGTGCTTATTCAGGAAGGGAGCTAACGGCCTTTGTCTGTCGCGCGCCTCTTCGACGTTACGATTGTCGGCGAGCTTAACCTTGACTTGATTCTTTCCGGCTTGCCCGAGGAGCTTCCCCCTGAGCGCGAATTGCTGGCGACCGATTTGACGCTCACGCTCGGCAGTTCCTCGGCCATTACGGCTCACAACCTCGCCATTCTGGGCAGCCGTGTAGGGTTTATCTCGCGGATCGCCGACGATCCGATGGGCGCGATGAGCCTGGAGCGACTGGCAGCTTCCGGCGTGGATGTGTCACGCGTCAAGAAGGCAGGCGGAGCCACGCCCACCGGCCTTACCGTGATCCTGCCGCACGCAAATTTTCGCAATATTCTGACTTATCCTGGAACCATGCATGAACTGTGCTTCGAGGATTTGGATCTGGATTATCTTTCTTCTGCGCGGCATTTTCACCTCTCGTCTTTCTTTCTCCATCGCGCGCTTCTGCCCAACATGGTGAAGCTCTTTACCACCATGAAGAACGCGGGGCTGAGTACTTCGCTGGACATTAACGACGATCCTGAGGATCGCTGGGATTCAGGACTTCGGCAAGTGCTTCCGCGCGTCGATGTATTCTTCCTGAACGAGCGCGAGCTTACGAAAGTGGCTGGAGAGGAGGATTTTCAAAAAGCATTAGAGCAGATTTCCCGGCTGGCCAAGGTGCTGGTAGTGAAGCGCGGAGCAAAAGGGGCTCTCGCGCGCCGCGGAAGCGAAGAACTGGAGCGGCCCGCAGCGGCGGTTGAAGCCGTTGACCCGGTTGGCGCGGGTGACAGTTTCAATGCCGGGTTTCTCCATCGATTCGTTCAGGGTGCGGACCTCGCATCCTGCCTCGAATTCGGCAATCTCGCGGGCGCTTTCTCCACCACTCGTCCCGGAGGAACGGAAGCGTTCCGGAATCGTGAGCACTTTGAACAGTTCTTCAGTGGCCACAGGCGCTCCGGAGCCATCGCATGATTGATTTCCACACGCATCCGGTCCTGATCGAAGAGTTCGCCGCGAAATACCCGAACTATCGGCGCATGGCGCGCGAGGTGTTCCAGATTGGCAATAATTTTCAGCCCCTCGAAACATTCCTGCTCCAAATGGATGTGGCGGGGATCGAGAGAGCCGTGCTTTTGCCTATTGATTGCGCCCGCGCGCGAAAAGATGCCGTGAGCTCCAACGAGCAGGTTCGAGAGCTTTGCAATCTGAGCCCGCGCTTCATTGGCTTTGCCAGCGTCGATCCCCTGAAAGAGGGCGCGCCGAAGGAGCTGGAAGCCGCAGTTCACGGGCTGAGGCTGAGCGGGCTGAAGCTCGATCCCGCGCTCCAGGAGTTTCACCCCGAAGACCGGAAGGCGTTCGCAGTTTACGAGGTGGCTTCAGCCCTCAACATTCCTGTCGTGATTCATACGGGCATGAGCTGGGCTCCCGGTACCGCTCTTGCGCCCGGCCAGCCTCTCCTCGTCGAAAGGGCTATTCGGCAGTTTCCCACGCTCAACTTTGTGCTGGCCCACTTTGCCTGGCCTTGGGTGTGGGAAGCGACCGCACTGGCACTCAAGTATCCGAACGTTTATCTGGACACTTCATGCCTTTATTACGATAGCCCAAAGGAATTCATGCAGTTTGTATTCTCAAAGCAGATTCCCACTACGGTTATCGAGCGCAGCCTGCGCAACCGAGTGGTGTTTGGCTCCAACTACCCGCGCGTCGAGATCAAAAACATGGTACGCGCAGTGAAGACGCTGGAGCTGACACCTGGGTGTTTGGAGAAAATATTCTCCGAAAATGCCGGCGTGCTGCTCCGGGGTGGCCAAGCTATAAAATCATCGCCAACAGGGGTGTGAACGGCAGCGCCTTAGCGCGGAGCGCATGCGCTACGGAGCACACGGAGCCCGAGGAATTCCTTTTCCAAAATGATTATCAAGCTGGAACGCATCAAAGTGCAGACACGGAAGCCTGAGGAAGCGATTAATATCACCTCCTCGGTTGAAGAGGTGATCACCCGGAGCGGGGTGAAAAACGGCTTGGTGAATGTGCTCACCACGCACACCTCTTCGGGGCTGCTCGTCACGGAAGGCATTCCCTGCCTGGAAGAAGACATCCTCACGCACTTCTCGAGGCTTTTTCCGGAAGATGAAAATTACCATCACCACCGTTATCTGGATTATGACGGGCGGCTGGGCTTTAACGCCGAGACCCACCTCAAAAGCGTTCTCGGGGGCATTCAGTGCATGTTTCCTATTGAGGAAGGAAAGATCGTGAAGGGCTCGCGCCAGACCATCTATTTTATGGAATACGACGGGCCGCTGCTGAGAACTTACCTGGTTCAGGTGCTCGGCGAGAGTTGAACGGCCATGATTCAGGTCTACGGTGGTCACGCGCCCCGCATCGCCGCATCGGCTTTTGTCGCTTCGAGCGCCGACGTGATCGGCGACGTTCGAATCGGAGAAAATGCGAGCGTCTGGTTTCAAAGCGTCCTGCGCGGGGACATCGAGCCGATCCGGGTGGGAGCCAGCAGCAACATCCAGGATGGGTCGATCCTGCACACGGACGCGGGCGCTCCAGCGACCATCGGCGAGTGGGTTACGGTGGGACATCGCGCCGTGATTCACGGCTGCGCGATTGAAGATCACTGTTTGATTGGGATGGGCGCCATTATCTTGAGCCGTGCTCGTGTGGGTGAAGGCTCGATTGTGGCGGCTGGCTCCGTGGTGCCGGAAAATACCGTGATTCCCCCGCACAGCTTGTACATGGGCGTCCCAGCCCGGTTGCGCCGACCTCTGGGCGAAGAGGACCGCGCCCGAATCGACGCTCACGCGGCACATTACTTGCAGTACAAGAATGTGTACCTTCGAGAGAAAGCGGAACCCCGGTAGCGTGCCCGATCGCATCCACCTGATTCGAGGCGTTAAAGGCACGCGCGACCTGCTGCCGCCCGGGACTGCTCTCTGGCAGAGGGTTGAAGACGACGCCCGCCAGACGTTTGAAGCCTACGACTTCAAAGAAATCCGAACTCCGATTATCGAGCCGACGGCGCTTTTTGCACGCAGCGTGGGCGCTGACACGGATATCGTGTCAAAAGAGATGTACACCTTCGAAGATCGTGATCACGAGTCGCTCACGCTTCGTCCTGAAGCAACCGCCAGCGTGGTGCGCTCCTGCCTGGAGCATGGCCTGCTGAACGACTCAGGCATCCACAAGCTGTATTACATCGGGCCCATGTTCCGGCGCGAGCGGCCGCAGAAAGGCCGCTATCGGCAGTTCTACCAGATTGGCGCGGAGGTGCTCGGCTCAGACCATCCTTTGATTGATGTGGAAGCGATCGAGATGCTCGAAAGCTTTCTCGACAGCGTCGCGAAAACCGGAGCGGGCGAGTTTAGACTGCTGATCAATTCGGTGGGTTGCGGCCGATGTCGCCCGGCATACCTGAAGCTGCTTCGCCACGAGTTGGAGCGAGTGAAGGCCGAAATGTGCGGGGATTGCCAGCGCCGCGCAGAAACCAATCCTCTGCGGGTGTTTGATTGCAAGGTGGAGGCGGACCAGCCGATCATTGCGGGTCTGCCTACTATTCTGGACCATCTTTGCATGGAGTGCCGCCAGCATTTCGAGACCGTGACCGAGGAGCTTCGCCGGCGCGGCATTCGACACCACATTACACCCCGGCTGGTCCGTGGGCTCGATTATTACACACGAACCACTTTCGAAATCACCAGCGATGCGCTCGGCGCGCAAAACGCTCTGCTGGGCGGCGGTCGCTATGATGGTCTCGCGGAATTGCTCGGCGGACCGCCCACTCCTGCCTTTGGGTTCGCGATCGGCGAAGACCGGCTGGTGGAAACCCTGAGCGCGGTGGCCCGCTCCGCTGGGAATCCGGAGTGGGGGGAAGCTCTTCTCCACGTCTTTATCGCCTGGATGGATCATCAGGCGGGCATCCCGGCCAATGATCTCGCGCGCGAGCTCCGCGCCCAACGTTTGAAGGTGGCATTGATGTACGAACCGATGAAGCTGAAAAAAGCTTTGAGCCTCGGGAGCCGGCTTGGCGCGCGCTTCGCGGTGATCATTGGCGAGCAGGAGCTGGCCAGTGGGCGCTATCAAGTGAAAAATATGAAGACGGGAGAGCAAGAGGAAGTTGAGCGTGAGAGTGTGGCGGGTTATTTGCACGAGAAAATCGGAGCCTGAGATTCGTCTCTCACCATTTTCTGCACAGGAGCTAAATTGGAACTTGACCTTTTAGGGGATCGCCAGCGGACGCAGTATTGCGGCGAGCTTCGCGAGTCACACCAAGGACAAAAAGTGTTCATTGCCGGCTGGGTGGCACGGCGGCGCGACCTCGGGAGCCTTATCTTCCTCGATCTCAGGGATCATACGGGCACGGCTCAGATTGTCTGCAACCGCGAGACAGCCCCTGAAGCTCACGGAAAGGCCGATCAAGCCCGTCCAGAATATGTTCTGGGAGTTGAAGGCGAAGTGGTGCTGCGCGACCCGGCTACCGTGAATCCACAGCTTCGCACTGGCAAAGTGGAAGTGATGGCTCGAAAGGTCCTGCTCCTCAATGAGTCGAGAACTCCTCCATTTCCCCTGGATGAGGAAGCGCGTACTGCTGAGGAAACCCGGCTGCGCTACCGCTACCTGGACCTCCGGCGCTCGCGAATGCAGCAAAATCTCAGGCTGCGCCATCAGGCCAGCCTCACGGTGCGCGACGAGATGAGCCGTCACGGTTTCGTAGAGATCGAAACACCTTTTCTCACGCGTTCCACGCCCGAAGGCGCAAGGGATTATCTGGTGCCCAGTCGCGTGCATCACGGCCATTTTTATGCCCTTCCACAATCGCCGCAGCTCTTTAAGCAGATTCTGATGATTGGCGGGTTTGATCGCTATTTCCAGATTGTGCGCTGCTTCCGCGACGAAGACCTGCGCGCGGACCGCCAGCCGGAGTTCACACAGATTGATGTTGAAATGGCCTTTCCGCAGCGCGCCGAACTTTTCAGCATTGTCGAGGAATTAATGGAAAAGCTTTTCGCGCTGATTGGCGCGAGCATCCAGCGGCCCTTTCTGATCCTCTCCTATGACGAGGCGATGGAACGCTACGGCTCTGACAAGCCGCACACGGGGTTTGGGTTGGAATGGAAGCGCATTGCTCTTGCCGGCAATGTAGCGGAAAAGATCCGCGTGGTGGGCCCCCTCAAAGCCCTGCGCATCGCGGGCGGCGATTCCATCAGCCGCAGCCAGGTGGATAAGCTTCAGGAAGTCGCGCAGGCGGCCGGTGTGGAATGGTTCAGCGCCATCAAAATAGGCGATCGAGGACTTCAATCTTCCCTGGTGAAAGCGCTGGGCGAAGAAACCGTGCGCGCCATTGCGTCTGACGCGGGAGCCGGCGCAGGCGATCTTGTCCTCTTGCTGGGCATGAAGTCCGGCGGCGCGCGGGAAGGCGACATGCGCCGCCTTGACGAAGCTTCCGGCGGAATCCGCCTTGAACTGGCCCGCAAACTGGATCTAATCCAGCCGGGTGGCTGGCACTTTCTTTGGGTCGTCGATTTCCCGATGTTTGATTACGACGAGAAAGAAAAACGGTTTGCAGCCATGCACCACCCCTTCACCTCGCCACGCGAAGAGGATTTAGATCGGCTGTCGTCGGATCCCGCGAGCGTCAAGGCGCGTGCCTACGATCTGGTCCTGAACGGGGCCGAAATCGGCGGCGGCTCCATTCGGACTCACCGTCGCGACATTCAGCAGAAAGTGTTTGAAGTGCTGGGCATGACACCCGAGAAGGCGCGCGAACGTTTCGGGTTTTTTCTCGACGCACTGGATTACGGCACGCCGCCTCACGGGGGCATTGCCCTGGGTTATGACCGGATCGTCGCCTTAATGGCCGGCGAATCGAATATCCGTGAGGTCATCGCGTTCCCGAAGACTGCGAGCGCCGTCGACGTCATGTGCGATGCGCCCGCCACCGTCGAGCCGGAACAACTTTGGGAGTTGGGGTTGGAAGTTAAAGAAAGCTGAGAGGCAACCGCGGGTCGGCGAGGCTTACAATGGTGGAATGAGGCGAGAGGCACGAGCATGACTCACGAAGAGATGGAAAGTACCATGCAATTTATTTTGAGCCAGCAGGCCCGCTTTTCTTCGGATATCCAGCAACTACAAGCGTCGCACGCGGACCTCACCAAGGCCCTCGTGACTGTGGTGGGTGTAGTTGGCGATATCGCTGAGGCGCAGAAGCGTACCGAGCTGCGCTGGGTGAGCTTGCGGAAGCGCAGAAACGCGCTAATAACTCCCTCGCCGAACTGTCAGACCGGCTCAACAGGTTCATTGTAGTTGTCGAGCGTCACACCAGCGGAAACGGCAAAGAGCAGGGCTAGCCGCAATCCGCGCTTTTCTGAGCGTGGGCTTCTGCCTTGTCAATTCAAAGCAGCGGCTCATCCCGCGATACCGTAAACCCAAGAAGGCCAAGTGTCTGTCATCCGAATTCTTCCCGAGTCCGTCGCGAATAAAATTGCTGCCGGTGAAGTGGTGGAGCGGCCCGCATCGGTTGTAAAAGAGGCGCTTGAAAACTCACTGGATGCGGGTGCCCTGCGGATGGACCTCTACATCGAGGGTGGGGGCAAGCGGCTGATTCGCGTGGAAGACGATGGCTGCGGCATGGCCCGCGATGACGCCCTGCTTGCTTTCGAGCGCCATGCGACCAGCAAAATCAAGGATGCCGAAGACCTGCTCGAAATCGCCACGCTTGGCTTTCGTGGGGAGGCATTACCCTCGATGGCATCGGTTTCGCGGCTGCTGCTCGAAACGCGACGCACTTCTGAAAGCGATGGAACGCAAATCGAGATGGCGGGTGGCAAACTCCTCAATGTCCGGGAAATCGCGCGTCCCGGCGGGACGCGAATTGAGGTGCGCGATCTTTTCTTTAATGTTCCCGCGCGCCGCAAATTCCTGAAATCCGAATCCACCGAACTCGGGCACATCGCGAGTCTTGTGACTCATTACGCCCTGGCGCACCCGGAAAAATTCTTCCGCCTTGCGTCCTTCACGCACGAGATTTTGAATGCAACGCCGGTCCCGACGCTTCGCGAGCGGTTTTATCAGGTGATGGGAAGCCAGATGCTGGAACAGATGGTGGAAGTCGCGCCGGTGGAGCGCGTGGTGCCCACCCATCCCGAACCTGAAGAGGAGGGCGAGAGCGAGATTGCGAAGGTCCGCATCTTTGGCTTTGTCTCCCGCCCTGAAGTGCAAAAACTGAATCGCAATCAAATTTATTTTTTTGTGAATCGACGCCTGGTGCGTGACCGTCTGATCCTGCACGCCGTGACCGAAGCGTATCGCAACATTCTTCCTTCCGGAATGTTTCCGGTGGCGCTGATCTTCCTGGAGATGTCTCCCGCTGAAGTCGACGTGAACGTCCATCCCGCCAAAACGGAAGTTCGCTTCCGTCACTCCGCTTTCGTGCACGACTTTGCGCGGGATACCCTGCGCGGAGCTTTAATCGCATCCCGCCCGATCGCTGTGTTTCCTCAACCGCATCTCGCGAAGCTTCAGGCTTCCACCCGCTTTTCGGAGATAGAAGGAGCCGTCCGGCCAGATGAAGAAGTCACCGGCGCGTTTTTGGGATTGAGTGTCGCCCCCGCTCCCTCTGGCCCTTTGCCGCACTTCGCGCTTGCTCCACCACGTCCTCAGCCTGAAACGGGCGTCCTGCCGCTGGGAACGCTGCCCCAGAACGTGACAGCTCTCCCCCGCCCGGGAGACCTCGCCGCTTCCGAGACTTCGGAAGCCGTGCCGCCGGACGGCGAAGCGTGTGCGCCGACAGCGGGAGGCGCCGCATCGGAAGTGGCTCTCCACGCTACGGGCTCTTTGGACGAGTTTCCAAAGGATCTTCGGCCGTTCGGCCAGGTGCATGAAAGCTTCATCATCGCCACCAATTCTGAAGGATTGTGGATCATCGACCAGCACGTCGCGCATGAACGTATTCTGTTTGAGCACCGCCTGCGGAAGCAGCGGGAAATGCAAGCAGAAGGACAGAGACTCCTGATGCCGGTGATTGTTGAGCTTCAGCCACAGCAGCAAGCCGTTTTCGCAGATCTCAGCCAGGAGCTTGCCGCGAATGGCTTTGAGGCCGAAGCTTTCGGGCAGCGCACCATCGCCATCAAGACGGCCCCGGCGGAAATTCGCGCCGCGGAGGCCGAGCGGCTCTTGCTCGAGATCCTGGACGGCGCCGGCCTTGAGATGCATCAGCTTTCACTCGACGTGGTTCGGCACAAGATTGCCGCTTCCATCGCGTGTCATGCTGCGATTAAGGTGAATATGCCGCTCGACGTCGCGAAGATGGAATGGCTGCTCCGCGAGCTTGAGAAGACTGCCTGCCCGATGACCTGCCCGCATGGACGTCCGGTGCTTCTGCGCTACTCGCTGCGAGATATCCAGAAGGCTTTCAGGCGAATCTGACGGCAGAAGTCGAACGCCTCCGAAAGTGTGAAAAAATGCCAAGGGCCGTCATCCTGAGCGTCCACAGCCTGTGGGCTGCCAATCTGGAGCATGGTGAAGCGTAGCGCGGAGTTGTCCTTTAACTCCGCGGCTTTTATTTGTGCCCGAACGAAATGCCGCAGAGTTTCTGAGCAGCGAAACTCTGCGCTACCCGGCTCAATTCTGCAGGGGAGACGTCATGAAGCAAATCCAACGCGCGCTGATCAGCGTGAGCGAAAAGGCGGGAATCGCCGAGTTCGCCTGTGGACTCGCCGCCTTTGGAATTCAAATCCTCTCCACCGGCGGCACGGCAAAACTTCTGCGTGAAAGCGGCGTCAAAGTGCTCGACGTGGCCGAAGTGACTGGATTTCCCGAGATGCTCGATGGCCGCGTCAAAACGCTTCACCCCCGAATCCATGGCGGGATTCTTGGCGTCCGGTCAAATCCGCAACACCAGGAGCAATTGAAGGAGCATCGTATCGAGGCCATCGACCTCGTCGCGGTGAACCTCTATCCCTTTGAGAAGACCGCGGCCGCGCCGGGCACGAAGATGGAGGAGTTGATCGAAAACATCGATATCGGCGGACCCTCCATGATCCGCTCGGCCGCCAAAAACTTCGAGGATGTGGCCGTGCTGGTTGATCCGGCAGATTATCCCGCCATCCTCGACGAGATGCGCAAGAACTCCGGCGCGCTTTCCGGAGAAACCCGCGCGCGCCTCGCGCGCAAGGCCTTCGCTCGTACCGCGGCGTACGATGCGGCCATTGCGAATGAACTCGAGAAGCGGGCGGCGACTGGAGCCGTGCCCCCCACCCTGCGCCTGATTTTTCCAAAGATCATGGATCTGCGCTATGGCGAGAATCCCCATCAGCACGCAGCGCTTTTCCGTGATCCTGCCGAGGTGGGGCACGGTCTGGCCTCGGCCAGACAAATCCAAGGTAAAGAGCTTTCGTTCAACAACCTTGTGGATTTGGAAGCGGCGTGGCAACTTGTGGCGGAATTCTCCGACCCGGCAACGGTGATTGTTAAACACACCAATCCTTGCGGCGTGGCCACCGGCGCGAATCTGGCGGAGAGCTACCAGCGCGCGCTGGCCGTAGATCCGGTCTCGGCCTTCGGCTCGGTCATTGCGTTCAATCGCACGGTGGACGGACCGACCGCCGAAGAGCTTGCCAAGCTTTTCGTCGAAGCGGTTGCCGCTCCGGGGTATGATGCCGCCGCCTTGAGCATCCTGGCACGTAAAAAGAATCTGCGATTGATGGAAATGCCAGATGCGCCCTCCCGAACGCCGCAAGGCCTGCAATTGAAAAGCATCAGCGGCGGTTTGCTGGCCCAGACGCCCGATCGCCCCGGCGTAAATGATGCAGATTGGAAATGCGCCACCGAGCGGAAGCCGACCGAGGCGGAGCGGCGCGCGCTGCTCTTTGCCTGGCGCGTGGTGAAGCATGTGAAGTCCAACGCCATCATTTATGCTCGTGATGGCGTTCTCGAAGGCGTCGGGGCGGGCCAGATGAGTCGCGTGGATTCCGTCCGCCTGGGCGCCCGCAAGGCCCGTGAACTGAATCATGATCTGAAGGGAACCGTTGTGGCTTCTGACGCTTTCTTTCCCTTCCCGGACGGGGTCGAAGAGGCGGCGCAGGCGGGAGCGACGGCCATCGTCCAGCCGGGTGGCTCGGTGCGTGACGCAGAAGTGATTGCTGCCGCTAACCGTCTGGGATTCGCGATGCTGCTCACCGGCAAGCGGCACTTCAGGCATTAATCAATAAGCAAAGCGAGCTTGCATCGGCGCGAAATCTTCAATATCGTGGGTTCAATGGCGTTTAGGATTTCAAGAACGGCCGAGACTCTCTCCATCGCGAGACTTTTCATCTTCTCCTGCATGGTGATGGCGGCAATTGTCCTGCTCGCGCCCCGTCCGCTTGCCGCCCTGGGTCGTGAATATGAGGTGCGGGAGCTTACGCCGCACACTTTCGTCTGGGTGCCTGATGACATTGTGGATCAGAACGGTGATCCCCGATTCCCCAGGGCGAGCAACGTGGGATTCGTCATCACGAGTGAAGGGGTGGTTGTGATTGGCACTACAAACAATCCCTTCCATGCACGCGAGGTTCTCTACGAAATCCGGCAACGTACGGAAATCCCCGTTCGTCTGGTCATTGATCTGGGAGCACAGGGCGACCAGATGTTGGGCAACGAAGTGTTCGCCGAGCAGCGCGCAACCATTCTTTCAACCTCTGCGGCTTTAGCCGAAATGCGTACCTACGAGCGGGGTTTAGCCCGGCGAATGTCCATTGATCCCCAGTTTCCGGCCCGAATGAGAGGAATTCACTTCACCCTTCCTAACCGTACTTTCCAAGACCAGATGTCGTTCAACATGGGCGGAGAAGAAGTTCGCGTGATGAGCGTGAATTGTGGGCTGCCCGGAGCGAGCAGTGGAGACGCGGTGGTTTATCTGCCGGCGGAAAAGGTGCTGTTCCTGGGCGACCTCTATGCAAACAACTACGTCCCGGAGATTGACTCGTGCGACGTGCAGCGCTGGATTACTGCACTGGGCAACATGGAGAAATGGAACGTGGTGTCATTCATCCCGGCCCATGGGAATTTTGGAACGAAAGATGATTTGGCGAAGTTCCGGGGATTTCTCCAGTGGCTGAATTCGAGCGTTGAGGTCAGCATCCGCCAGGGCAAATCGCTGGCAGAAGTTGAAGACAGTCTGCTCCCTTCCAGCCCATTAAACCGGTTGGCGCGGGAACTTGCGCCGCGAGCCATCGCGTCAGTTTACGAGCAGCTTATCCGCAAGCGGATGGCGCACGTGGTTCCCCGTGGCGCCACGAACCCTCCAGCGTCTCCTCGAGGCAAGAACGTCCCAGAAACCGGATTCATCCGTAGTCCCCGCCCCCAGGCGGAGAATTATTGATGCTTTAAGTACACAGTTTGGGTGCCGATTTTAGGTACGAGAGATAGGGCGATGGTCGCGCAGTATGTGCGCGGAAACCCAGTATGCCAGCGCTTCAATAGTTAAGCAGGGGTTTGCACCGCCGGGGTTGGTCATTAAGCTTCCGTCCGCCACGTAGACGTTGGGAACGCTATGGACGCGACCAGTGCGGTCTGTGACCGAATGCTTTGGATCCGTTCCCATGCGGCAACTGCCTTGCTGATGGGTTGAGATTCCTTCCTCGCTTTCCCGCACAATGTGTGGTTTCACAACGTGGCGGGCGCCGGCGGCGCGCAAGAGCTCCTCCGAGCGATCGGCCATGTACTGCCTCTCATCGGCGTTCTTCGGGTGCTGGCGGTAGGTGATACGGCTTACCGGAACGCCACGTCCATCCCGCACGTTAGGATCAACATCCACCCGGTTCTCCTCGCGGGGATAAGTGTGGCAGGTGGAGTAAATCCAGATCGAGCGCAGGAAGTAGTGCCGGTAGAAGCGTTTGAGACCCTCGCCGTATCTCGGCACGTTCGTGGGAACGTGAATTCGCTGCACAAACCCTAGCGGCGGGCGCACGTGATAATTGGTGAGAACGCCGTGGGCCAGCCGTCCATTTGCGCTTGAGCCGGGGTGACGGAATTGAAAATCGTCAACGCCGAAGCAGACGCCAGGGCCAAACTGGTCCGTCACAATTCCGTCAAACAGGCCATAGGTGAACTGCCCTCCGTCATTCTCAATGTTCCGGCCAACCTGGTCGTGCTCGTTCCCGATTCCCTGAGGGAACAGCCGTGATCTGGAGTTGAGCAGCAGTCTCGGCGTCTCGGTGGCGGAGCAGCAGACTACCACAACGCGTGCCGAAGCCTTTTGCCAAGTTGAAGTACCCTCCACCTGGTAGACCACGCCGTCTGCCGCGCCCCTAGCGTCTACCGTGATTTCGCGTACAAAGGCGTGCGGAAGCAAGCGACAGTTTCCACTCCTGAGTGCTTCCGGGACCACACTGACGAGCGTGGCCGACTTTGATGCCACTTCGCATCCGAAACCGTTACAGTAGGGACAGTGGATGCAGGCGGCTCGACCGTGATAGGGTCGCGAAGTGATGGCCACTGGATCGTGGAAGGGACTCCAGCCCAGGCGCCTGGCGGCTGGATAGAGGACCCCGGCTTCCTTATTGTCTGGAAGCGGCGGCATCGGCAGCGGTTTGCGCCGCGGTGGACTGAACGGCCCGTCTTCACCGCTCACGCCAATGTCCTGCTCCGCCCTTTCGTAATAAGGCTCAAGGTCGTCATAACGGATGGGCCAATCGGTAAGGCTGGAACCCGTGACGTGGCCCACGTAAGATGGCAAGCGGAACGTTTGGGGGTGGAATCGCCACGAATGTGCGCCATAATAAACGGTTCCCCCGCCGACGCAGGCTGGAAGCCGACCATAGAGCGGATCGCGCGGGTGCACCACGCGCGATGGGGTGTTCGGGTCGGGACGGACGGTGCGAACATCCGAGTATCTCGGGCCAAACGGGACGTGATAGATGCCACTGGTAAAACTATATTCGACCTCATAGTGGCCGAAGCTTGACGTCTTCAGCCACGGCCCGCGCTCGAGAAGCAACACGCGCCATCCGGCGGTCGAGAGTTCTTTAGCCACCACACCGCCTCCGGCCCCTGAGCCGACAACAACGGCGTCAAATACAGTGGTTTGCTGATTCATTACCGAACTGCAAGTTTACACTATCGTGAGTCGTAATGTTGCGAATCCGGTGGGCACAGCCCGAAGATATCCCGCTGATCCTAGCTTTGATCCGGGAGCTCGCGGAATACGAGAAAGCCCCCCGAGAAGCCGTAGCAACCCCGGAAGCGCTCAAACGCGACGGCTTTTCCGACCATCCCAAGTTCCGTGTGGTAATTGCCGAGTGGGCGGGCGCGCCTGCAGGCTTCGCTCTTTTCTTTTACAACTATTCAACGTGGCGAGGTCGCCCGGGAATTTACCTGGAAGATATTTTTGTCCGTTCGGAGTTCCGAGGCCGCGGCATCGGCAAGGCACTTTTGGTTCATCTCGCTAGAATCGCTCTCGAAGAAGGCTGCGGCCGGTTCGAATGGCAGGTGCTCGATTGGAACACGCCCGCCATTGAGTTTTACCGCTCGCTCGGCGCCCAAGCGATGAAAGAATGGCTCACGATGCGAGTCTCAGGCGATGCGCTCGAAAAGCTCGCTAAGCGAACATCTGAGGCTGCGGATCCAGAGGAGTAGCCGGAGGCGATTTGAGAGACGCGAACTGCGCAATTCTTTCCGCATGTCAGTCGATTTTTCATGGTTAGGATCAGAGCCACGCGAAGCGAAGACAGATGATTCACTGTTTCCCTTGGCCGGATTTGTTCATGGCTTTCGCCTTGTAGCGCCAGAACGCAGTTTTGAGAATTTGGCAGCATTCCTGCTCACAGCGGTGGCGGCCTCTGGACGCAGGGACGGGTGCGCGTCCGAAAGGTCGCTCCCCGAAAGCAGGAAGAGGAACACAGAGGACAAGAGGCTTTGAATAACCAGGCGAGGCTAAATCCATAGGCAAGTTGGAGCCGGGTTGGACGAGTCAAAGGCGAGGCTCTCAGGGAGAGCCGGAGCGGGAAAAGACGCCGATGGGGTAAGGCGGGAGGCGATACCCCGGTTTGAGTTGCTCGAGGCCACGCCTGAGGAGCGCCAACGGAGGCGTGTGACCCTGGGGGCAGGGTCGATCGCTCAAGTTCTGGTAATAGCGCTGATTCTATGGTTTCTGACTGCGCCGTCATTTAAAGAACCGAACATCGCAAGCCGGCTGTGGGTCCAAAAGGTTACTTTTCAGCCTCCGCCGCCAGTGCGGAAAGTTCCTCGCAGTCCCAGACACGCGCGGGTGCCGCCAACTCCACCCTTAAGGCGGCAGGCTGAGCTTCCGCAAGTAAAACCAGAACCCGTTGTGTCCGAGCCAGTTGCGCCTAAGACGGCTAAACTACAGCCCATTCCTGCACCCCACCCGCCTAAGGTCCTTGTGAGAGCGCCAGAACCGAAGATTGAGGTACTGAAACCAGCGGCTACGAAGCGCTTACTCAAGACCCACGTCGGTGGATTCAACACTGGCCCAGTGGTCGCGACGGCGAGATTACCGCGGTCGAGGGTTCAAACCGGAGGGTTTGGGGACCCGCATGGGCTGCCGGGACAAGCGGAAGGCGGAAGCCGCGGCAACGTGCCACACCTAGGTTCGTTTAACCGGCCTGAAGGACCAGGCTTCGGCAACGGAGCCGGCGGAGCGCGTGGCGCCCGAGTCTTGATCGCAAGCGCCGGGTTTGGAAACGGGTACGCCGCCGGACCCGCCAATGATGCACAAGACGGGCCAGTCCGCTCCGCGGGTTTTGCCAACACCCAGTCTCTGGCGCAGGCTGCTCCCCATTCGAAACGGCAGGCGGTGGCGGCCTTCCAGCCAGTGGTGATCACGGCGAAACCGGATCCTATCTATACCAAAGAAGCTCAGCGGTTGCACATCCAAGGCGAGGTGATTTTGCGGGTCATTTTCAAAGCATCCGGGCAATTACAGATTTTAGGGGTAGAGCACGGACTTGGCCACGGCCTGGATGAAGCGGCGATTCGCGCCGCGGAACGAATCCGGTTCAAGCCGGCGCGACGGAATGGTCTGGCCGTTGATATCCCGGCAACTTTGCACATTCTGTTTCAGCTTGCAGAATGAGAACTGAAACGAGGCGAATATGATGTCCAGAAAAACCAATCTCGTGCTCTCTTTAGCGCTTCTGGCGACGGCAGTCTGTGCATCGGCATGGGCTCTTGGGGCGAGCCCGGCGAAACACAAATCGCGGGCCACCTCGCTCTCTCCGTCGGTGGCGCCGCCCGTCGAATCCCCGGAATTCGCCCGCGTGGTGAATGCCATCATCGACCGGGAGAATGCCTTTGT
Organism: Terriglobia bacterium; assembly: GCA_050745365.1. Classification (GTDB taxonomy): domain Bacteria; phylum Acidobacteriota; class Terriglobia; order UBA7540; family UBA7540; genus RH2-MAG17b. The sequence goes on along the minus strand of JBOGJS010000049.1, from coordinate 7,958 downwards.
TGTTAACCTTGAATATTACCGTCCGAGGATGGAGATATATATCCAGGATATGCACTATGACCGCGAACTGGGCCCCGTGCCGGTGAAGGATCATTATTTCCTCGGGCGGGTGACGGTGCGATCCAATCGAACGGTTGCGATGCAGTCATTACTGCCAGGCTCCGCCTTTGGTCATCATGCCTTGGGAGACCTCACCGGGGAAGTGACACAGTTTTTGGCCCTACGCTACCAACCCTCAGATTTTTATTTCAGTATCGCGCCGGACACGAATCGCTTCGACCGCAAGCATTATAAATTCCAGTTCGTACGGCGCGAATTTCTGGGAAATGTTCGATGTCTGGTATTTGATGTCTCGCCGACGCGTCAGGCGATGCACTCCCCGCTTCGCCGCTGGGACGCCGGGCTGTTCAAAGGCCGCATCTGGGTTGAAGATGAGCATTACCACATTGTGCGGTTTAACGGCGGCTTCACCCCAGCTCCGCCGGGATCAGTTTATTTCCATTTTGATAGCTGGCGAGAGGAGCTGCAGCCGGGCCTGTGGCTTCCGGTTTACGCCTACAGCGAGGAATCCGGAGATAAATACGGCTTTGATCGCGCGCTGCGGTTCAGGGCCGAGGTTCGCTTCTGGGGCTATGGCTTGAAAAATCCCAACCACCAGTCGGAAATGACTGAAATCCAGGTCAACGCCCCGACCGGGGTGAAGGACGCAAGCCAAACGGGAGATTTGTCCCCTGTCGGCGCTGAGCGAGAGTGGCAGCAGCAGGCTCAAAATAATGTTCTGGACCGTTTGCAGAAGGCGGGCCTTCTGGCACCGCCCAGCCCGGTGGATAAGGTATTGGAAACCGTGGTGAACAACCTCATCGTCACCAATCACCTGTACGCATTGCCTCCCGTCCACTGCCGGGTCCTGTTGACCTCGACGCTTGAATCCCTGGCGGTGGGAGATACCATCCTGGTCAGCCGCGGGCTGATTGACGTTTTGCCGGATGAAGCTAGCCTCGCGGCCATGCTGGCCCACGAACTGGCCCACATTGTGCTCCAGCAGACCACGAACATCGACAGCAGCAAATGGGCCTTTGCGGATCGCCTGATGATTCCCGACCAGGATGTCTTAAAAGTCCTGAGTTTCAAGCCGAATGAACGCGATGAGGAGGCCGCCGATGCCAAGGCCCTCAAACTGCTGAGGAATTCACCCTACAAGAACCAGTTGAGGCAGGCGGGACTTTTTCTCAAAGCGATGGTCAACATGGCGCCCCACACGCCTCAACTATTCGGCGCACATCTGGGCAGCCGGCTGGTGCTGGGGAAGCATCACGTGAATCGATTGGCTCAGCTTATGATTGGCGCTCCGAAACTGCAGCGGGCTCGTGTAAGCCAAATCGCCGCTCTCCCACTTGGAGGAAGGGTGGAGGTAAATCCCTGGAGCGATACTGTCGAGTTAATGAAGACCAAACCCGTGGCGCTGCTCTCGGCACACGAAAAGATGCCGTTTGAAATCACGCCGATGTTTCCCTACCTCACCCGCCTGCCTCCGGAGGAGGCGAGGAAATAGGCGCTTTGATCCGCCATCATCGAAGGAGCTACGCGCCACGTCAGGAGTGGCTTGCGGACCGGCAACGAAGCGCCGTCTGCGCCGGGCTTGCGTCGGCATAATTTTTGATTCGCTCCACAATCCCGTCCACATCCAGGCCATATTTCGCGTGGAGCAGGCTGGGAGCGCCGTGAGGGATGATGCGGTCCGGCACAGCAACGCGTAAGATGCTGGTGGGAATCCTGCGGTCATGCAGCATGGCGGCAACCGTAGCGCCGAACCCGCCAGCTTCCGTGCCCTCTTCCGCCGTGACCAGGAACTGTTTCTCCGCCGCAAGCACCGCAATGAGCTCTTCATCGAGCGGCTTCATGAACCGGGCGTTAATCACCGTAGCCTGGATGCCGTCCGTTTCCAGGCGCGATGCGGCTTCCAGGCACGGATACACCATGCTGCCGAGTGCTAGAATGGCGATGTCATCTCCTTCCCGGAGGATCTCGGCCTTGCCGGTTTCGAGACGCTTGAATTCAGGATCGAGGGGCACGCCGATGCCGTTGCCGCGCGGGTAACGGACGGCTGCAGGGGCGCCCAGGCAGACGGCAGTATAAAGCATGTGGCGCAATTCATTCTCATCCTTCGGCGCCATCACCGTCATCCCAGGTAATGCTGAAAGATAGACGAGGTCGTAAAGACCGTGGTGAGTTGGTCCGTCGGCACCCACGATTCCGGCACGGTCAAGAGCGAGCGTGACGGGTAAGTTCATAAGGCAGACATCGTGGACGAGCTGATCGTATGCGCGTTGCAGGAAAGTAGAATAGATGGCCGCAATCGGGCGCATCCCTTCGCACGCCAGGCCAGCGGCAAAGTCCACCGCGTGCTGCTCGGCGATGCCCACATCGAAGAAGCGCTTAGGAAATCTTCTGAAGAACTCGTCCAGGCCCGTGCCCTCGCACATGGCCGCGGTAATGGCGACAATGCGGGGGTCCTTTTCCGCGAGCTGGCACGCTGCCTTCCCGAACACGGAGGTGTAGGAGGGCGCCTTGGCAGGGGACTTCTGAAATGCACCGGTCAAGACGTCAAATTGCGTTACGCCGTGATATTTGGTAGGAAGCTTTTCGGCATGCGGGTAGCCCTTCCCCTTCTGTGTGACGACGTGCAGCAAGGTGGGTTCCGGATTGTCCTTCACCTTGGAGAGCACATCGACCAGCTTGCCCACATCATGGCCGTTGACCGGCCCGATGTACTCGAACCCCAGCTCCTCAAACACCATTCCCGGAATCAGCAGCGTTTTAGCCGAGTCCAGAAGGTCACGGGAAATCCGCAGCAAGCGATCGCCGATGCGAGGAACCGAAAGCATCATTTTTCCCGCCTCCTGCGTGACGCGACGGTAAGGCTGCCCGTGCACAATCCGAGTCAAGTAACCGGCAATCGCTCCGACGTTCGGTGAAATCGACATCTCGTTGTCGTTCAGAATCACCAGCACCTTTTTCCGCAGGGTGCCCAGATTGTTGATCCCTTCGAGTGCGACGCCACCAGTCAGGCCTGCATCTCCCACAACGGCCACCACGTAATAATCTTCACCTTTCAAGTCACGAGCCACGGCCATGCCCAACGCTCCAGAGATCGCCGTGCACGCGTGGGCCACATTAAAAGTGTCATAGGGGCTCTCGGAGCGCACCGGGAAGCCGGAAATGCCACCGTACTGCCGGAGGGTGGGGAAACGGTCGCGGCGACCCGTGAGGATCTTATGGCCGTAAGCCTGATGTCCTACATCCCACACAATCTTGTCCCGTGGCGCGTTGAAGGTATAATGTAGCGCCAGCGTCAACTCGACGGCGCCCAGGCTCGAGGCCAAGTGTCCGCCGACCTTCGAGACGACGGAGATGAGATAGTCCCGCAACTCCTCGGCGACGCGCGGCAAGGCTTCTCGCGGCAACCTCTTCAGATCAGCAGGAGAATCAATGCCCGTCAGATACTGGTATTCCATTTATGAGGTCCTCTCAATCAGATAATATGCTAAGTCGCTCAGTTTTCGCGCGCGAGTTGCGTAAGGCTCAAGCGCCTCGCAGGCCTGGCGCACCAATTCCAATGCTTTGCGTCGCGACTCTTCGACGCCGTAAAGTGCGGGATAGGTGGCCTTGTGCTGGCTGCGATCTTTGCCGGCCGTCTTGCCCAATTCTTCCGTCGAGCCCAGCTCATCGAGTAGGTCATCAGCGATCTGAAACGCCAGTCCAACCTTTTCGCCATAGAGCGTGAGGCGCGCCACATCTTTCGCCGGAGCGCCGGCGAAAAGCGCTCCGCTGCGGACGGACATGCGAAGAAGTGCGCCGGTCTTGCTGGAATGGATATAGTCGAGCATGGCGGCATTCACGCCCGACTCCCCCGCCTCCAGGTCTGCCACCTGGCCGCCCACCATCCCGGCACGCGTCCCAAGCGCCTGGGCCAGCTCGTAGACGACATGCAGTTTCGTCTCCTCCGCCGGCGGCCCGGGATTTGCGAGCACCTCAAACGCCAAAGTTAGAAGCGCGTCGCCCGCAAGAATGGCAGTGGCCTCGCCAAACACGCGGTGGCAGGTGGGCACTCCGCGCCTTAAGTCGTCATTATCCAGAGCGGGCAGGTCGTCATGAATCAGCGAATAAGTGTGAATCATTTCGAGAGCTGCGGCCCGGCGAACCAGCATGGACTCGTCGGCATCAAAAAGCCTGCCCGCCTCGATCGAGAGAATGGGACGTAGCCGCTTGCCCCCGGCGAAAATCGAATGCCTCATCGCACGATGGATCGAAGTCGGAAACTCATCGTCCGCCGGCAAGAGGCGGTCAAGCTCCTTATCCACCTTTTCACGAAGCTCTTTGAGATACTGCCGGATCGCGGTAGTGTCCATTTCGGTTATCGCGGGAAGAATCGCTCCCAGGATCCTCGCTCCGCTCAGTCGGACCTAGTGGCGGCTTCATGCCGCCGCCGGGCGAGGTAAACTCACCGCTACACTTTCAAACTGACCCAGTCCCGCAACTTCACTTGCAAAGGTAATGAGTCATTCCACTTCCGGGTCGCCCGGAGCAAACGGCTCGGCCGCCAATTCGCCTCCCGCTCTCTTCTTCAGGATTTCAACACGGCCCTCGGCGGCCTCTAATTGTTGTTGACAGAGGCTCGAAAGCTTCATGCCTTCTTCGTACAGCTCCAAAGCCTTTTCCAACGGAAGGTCCGCGCTTTCCATCTGGTTCACGATGGCTTCCAGCCGCTCTAGATTTTTTTCAAAACTGTCCGGCTTGGTCGGCTTGGCCGCCTTGGAGTCCATAAACTCCTCGTGAAAAGCTAACGCCTCAGAGAAAGAGGCCAGGGAAACGTCAATTCCGGCTTCCGAGTTCCGAATTCTGAGTTAACGCCTCCGCTACTTCCGCCGCGAGCGCATAGCGGCCAAACGGAGCGGAGATATGGGCACCCTGAACGAGGCTGCGGACCTGGTGAAGCAATTCCTGCGCGATCTTTAATCCTTCGATCCGCGCCTGTTCGCCCGTGTCTGCCTTTCGCATCCGGTCGAGGATCGAACGCGGCACGGACATGCCGGGCACTTCATTGTTCAAAAACTCGGCGTTGCGGTAGCTCGTCAGCGTAGAGATTCCCGCTAGGACAGGGATGGGCGGGATGTTCGCCTCCCGCAGGTGTTTGAGGAAGCGGACGAGTTGCCGTACCTCGAAAAGCGGCTGCGCCAGCGCAAAGTTAGCCCCTGCCTTCACTTTGTATTCGAGCCGGCGCACTTCTTCGTCCAGATCCACAGCCACCGGGTTCACCCTCACGCCGATGAGGAACGCCGTTTGAGTACCGAGGGGGTTACCCGCGGCATCGAGGCCGCGGTTGAGGTTATTCATGACATTAACGAGGCCGATCGAGTCTACATCAGAGATCGGGAGCGCGCCGGAGTGGGCTGGAAGCTGGGAGGGCTCACCGGTGGTAGCCACAATGTTGGAGATGCCGAGAGCACTGGCTCCCAGGAGGTCCGACTGAATGGTAAGCACGTCGCGCCCGCGGCAACTGTAATGTAGGATCACTTCAGCCCCGCTGCGCTGCTGGAGCAGTACAGCCAAGGACAGCGCGCCCATCCGCGCCGTACCGCCCAAGCCGTCCGGAACGCTTAAGCCGTCGATGTTCTGGCGGTGTAAATACTCTGCGCCTTCAATTTCCCGCGACGCGTCATTGCCTTTCGGCGGAAGCATCTCCACAAGCACTGGGAATTGGTTGCCGGCGAGCTTTCTGGCCAGGCCCGAGCGCTTCTCCACCGCTACCGGCGAGACGGAAACTTCGCGGCTCAGCCCGGCTTCGACCACAACACTCCGACGGCTGGGACTTGAAGCGCGCACCACTTTCTTGATGGCGCGAATGTGCTCGGGCGTCGTGCCACAGCATCCCCCGAGCAGCCGAGCACCGCCCTCCATGAAGCGCCTGGCATAATCCGCCATGTAGTCTGGAGAGCAAAGATAGATGCTTCGACCGTCCACGGTGCGGGGAAGGCCGGCATTGGGCTGGGCGGAAAGCTTGCGCGCGGTCACCTTCGCGATGCGCTCAAGCGCCTCCAGCACGCCCGCCGGCCCCATACTGCAGTTGACGCCAATCACGTCCGCATCCCATTCGTCCAGTTGCCGGGCGAAGTCCTCGGCCGAAGTCCCCGTCGGCGTGTCGCCATCTTCCTGGAGAGTCATCTGCACGACGACGGGCAGCGGAGTTGTATCCCGCGCCGCAAGCAGCGCCTGGCGCGCCTCGGTCACATCCACCATCGTTTCGAGCACGATGAGGTCCACGCCACCTTCGGCGAGCGCCTCGATTTGCTCTCGGAAGATCGCGCGCGCATCTTCCACCGAAACCGGACTCAGCGGTTCGAGCAGTAATCCCAGTGGACCCACCGCCCCGGCCACATAGAGGTCTTCTCCTGCGACCTCTCGTGCCAGGTGAGCGCCGGCCAGGTTAATCTCCCTCACCTTTCCCGCGAGACCGTGCTTTTCCAGGCGCGCGCGGCTGGCACCGAAGGTATTCGTTTCAATGATGTCCGCTCCCGCTTTCGCGTACCCGAGGTGAACCTCCTTTACGAGGTGTGGCATGCTCAGGTTCAGCTCATCAAAGCAGCGGCTGAAGGGGACGCCATTAGAATAGAGCATCGTCCCCATCGCGCCATCCGCAACCATAACCCGCTTTTCAAGGCGTTCTCGAATGGGCTCTCGCATGATGTCACAGTGTAACATGGCCCAGATTGCGTAATAAATCGGGGTGGGCTGCGGCATGCTCTTCCGGGCAGCATGTTGAAAACAGGCTTCTTGACCCGAAAGCCTGGAGTCGCAGAGGTCGCCCCACCATCAGAAACGCGAACCGTGAATTCGTTCTACACGAACGGGCGCAGGTAGCGCGGCTTTGCCACCCGATTCCTCGAAAGCCTCCGAAGGTGTGAAACATCCGGCGTGAAGTCTGTCGCCACAAAGCGTCTAGAACCATTTCATCGCGCGCCGAGGCGTGAAAAACCTTTACCACGCGGATCGCGGAGAACAAAATGAATTTGAGGATATTTCCCCGCCGTGAGCCATCACCTGTTTGTCATGTTCTCCGGGTTCTTCCATCGCTACGGATACTGGACTGTACTTGCCGCTACCCTGTTTGAGAATATCTGCATCCCCGTGCCTGCCGAAGCGACGCTGCTTTTTGCCGGCTTTCTCGCCCGAGGCGGCGACTTGCACCTTCACTGGGCAATTCTCGCCGCGATTGCGGGATCCGTCGCGGGAGAAGCGATTGGCTACGGGATCGGGGACTGGGGCGGAAAGGCCATTCTGGATCGGCTACGGAAGAGATTCTTTATTTCCGCCCGCGCCTACGAGCGCTCCCAGGCGATCTTTCTGAAGCATGGAGACTGGGTTGTGCTGGTCGCGCGATTTGTCTCCGGTCTGCGCGAGCTGATCGGAATCATTGCCGGCATCTGCCGGATGCCCTTCTCCCGCTTTATGCTCTTCAACTGCGCCGGAGCCGTGATCTGGGCCGTCGTCATCGCCTGCCTGGGATACTTTTTGGGCGGAAGCTGGCGGCGACTGGTTCACTTTTTCACCCGGGCGAACGTTGTTGCTGCGATTCTCTTCGCTGTCGCGGTAGTTTACCTGGTGCTCCGGAGCAGAAGGAAACGACGCAGCCGGGGGTAAGGGTGGGCATGGTTAGCATCTCCAGCAGAAAGCGGTAAGGCCCGTTGACACTCCACGCCCGCCTCCCTACACTGGCAGGTATGCAACTTACTCACGATGAAATTACCCGCCTCTCCCCGGAGGAACGGCTGGGCCTTATCGAGCAGCTTTGGGAAAGCCTTTCAGACAGGGATATTCCGTTCACGCCCGCGCAGCAGGCCGAGCTTGAGCGCCGCCTTGCCACCGTTGAGCAAGACTGCGCGCAGGCCGTGACATGGGAC
>JBOGJS010000048.1:0-15142 GCA_050745365.1 Terriglobia bacterium | reverse complement strand
CCCGACGTAGGAGGGCGGATGAGGGGTCGTTTTTCTCACGCTGAGCAGGCCGCCTGTCATGCAGCGGAGCCGGAGGCGACGAAGGGCCTCTGTATTTAAATTGTGCCATGGTTACCGATCCTTCTTATGCCCGCGCGGAATGCCACTCCCATGCTGTTCGAACGATCTCTTCCAGGCTCGAATGGCGCGGCTCCCAGCCGAGTACCCGCCGGGCCGATGACGGATCGGCGATCAGCGAAGTTGGGTCGCCCGGCCGACGGGCAACATCACGGAACGGCACGCGGCGTGGCTTGGCGTACTGGTCGACTGCCGCAATGATTTCACGAACCGTGTGCCCCTGGCCGGTTCCGAGATTGAGCGCGCAGCTTTCGCCGCCGTCGAGCAGGTGGCGCAGGGCGGCGAGATGCGCTGTAGCAAGATCAAGAACGTGAATATAGTCACGCAGGGCGGTGCCGTCCGGCGTGGGGTAATCCGTGCCATAAACCTCAAGATGCGGCTGCTGCCCTAAGGCTGCCCTCATGGCGAGCGGGAGCAAATGAGTTTCCGGATGATGCTCTTCGCCCAAATTCTCACTGGCGCCGCAGGCGTTGAAGTAACGGAGGGCCATCCACCGGAGGCCATAGGCAAGTCCATAAGCGCGGAGAGCCTGCTCCACGAAGAGCTTGGATTCACCATAAGGGCTCACGGGCCGGGTGCGATGCTCTTCAGGAATGGGCACGAATTCCGGGTCTCCGTACACGCCGGCAGAAGAAGAGAACACAATGCAGTTGGCTCGACCCTCCCGCATCGCGTCCAGGAGCTTGAGTGAGTTCACCGCATTAGCCCAGAAGTACTTCCGCGGGTCTTTGACAGACTCGCCCACTTGAATCTCGCCCGCAAAGTGGATCACGGCCTTAATATCACCGTCGCCGAAGATCTGCTTCAGCAGGTCTGCGTCAGCAAGGTTACCCTCTACAAACGTTCCCCACTGGACAGCCCAGCGGTGGCCAGAGCGCAAGTCGTCGAGAACAACAGGTTCAAGGCCTTCGCTGGCCAACAGCTTGGCAGTGTGACTGCCGATGTACCCTGCGCCTCCTGTCACAAGCACTTTCATTTCGCGTTCCTTTGCGCCCTGGCGTCATTTCAAGGGCATGACCAGATGCCGATACGGCGCAATTCTGATCTCGCCCAGCATCATTGCTGCCCACGCTCACCCAAGAAAACGTTGTTCGATGCCCTGGTAAGCGTCAATGCGGCGGTCGCGGAGGAAAGGCCAATTGCGCCGCACGTCTTCGATGCGGGCCGGGTCGAATTCCGCGTAGAGAATCTCTTCCCGGTCCGTTGATGCGGTTTCCAACACGACGCCGAACGGGTCGGCAATGAAGGACGATCCCCAAAACTCGATGCCGGCACCGGTGGATGATTGCTTTTCGTAACCTACGCGATTCACCGCAACCACGTAGACGCCGTTCGCAATAGCGTGCGCCCGCTGGATGGTTTGCCAGGCCTCGAGCTGGGAAGCGCCGTATTGCTCCTTTTCGCGCGGGTGCCAGCCAATTGCCGTGGGGTAGAAAAGCGTCTGCGCCCCTCGTAACGCGGCGAGGCGCGCGCCTTCGGGATACCACTGGTCCCAACAGATCAGTGGTCCCACGCGCCCCGCTCGCGTCTCAAAAGCCTGAAACCCAAGATCGCCAGGAGTGAAATAGTATTTCTCGTAGTAGGCGGGATCGTCCGGAATGTGCATCTTGCGGTAAAGCCCGGCCAATTCTCCTGTGGCGTCGATGACCGCGGCGCTGTTGTGGTAAATGCCGGGTGCCCGCCGCTCGAAGATTGGGGCGATGATGACGGCTTCGAGGTCCTTCGCAACTTTTCCCAATGCGGCGGTGGTGGGCCCCGGAATCGGCTCGGCGAAATCGAAGAAGCGGGTATCCTCGGTTTGGCAAAAGTACGGGGTGCGGAAAAGCTCCGGCAAGCAAGCGAGCTTCGCACCGCAGCCAGCGGCTTCCCGGATCAGGTGGATTGCGTGGCTGAGGTTCGCTTCGGCATCGGAGCTCGAGGCCATTTGGATCGCTGCCAGTTTGAGCTTTTCCGCCATTCTCGCCCATCCTACACAAAAGACGCGAAGATCGCACTGCACTTGGCTGGCCGCGCCATGCATGGCCTGCTGGCACCGGAACGCATTGGCTCTCAATGATGCCGGCCACACCCTTCAGATTACGGAACACAGCCGCTGCCTACTCTCCGACGTCGCGATCGTCACGCGCCCGGCGTGGCCCTCACGGAACCGGCCGGCCGCCTCCCTGGAAGACGGTCAGGCTTTCGCGGTCGTAGCCCCGGGGTTCGGCAGGGTCTTCGCAAGGCGAGTTGATGATCAGTTGCTTGCTTGCCCCATCAGCCCTCCTCCGGTGGCACTAATGGCTCAAGCTTCCCGATGAGCGGAGGCAGATCGTTCTGAATCGTTTCCCACACCTTGTCCAGGTCGATTTCGAAATAGTCGTGCACCAGGCGGTGGCGCATTCCCGCGATCTCGCGTCAGGGAATTTCAGGATGCGCCGCGCGCATCGAGTCCGAAACCCTTCCCGCAGCTTCGCCAATTGTTTCCAGAGCTTTGATAATACCGTGCTGGTGGAGTCGGCTAGCCTTAAATTGTTCCAGTGACAATTCGTGGGCGAAGCTTACTGCATCGCGCGCCGCAATCAGCATGTCCAACAAGCACGCCTCATCGCGACGCATAAACCGTTTCCACCGAATTCAAAATGGCCTTTCGCCGGATATAGTTGCGGCTGTTTTCAATCGCTGATTTTTCGACCAGATCCACACGCCGCCCGAGAATCTCTTCTAATTCAGTCTGCATCCCGGCCAGCGCGAACAGACCGTAATGCGTTTCAGGCTCGAATTCCACGAGAACATCTACATCGCTCTCCGGCCGAAAATCTTCTCGCAACACCGATCCGAACAGCGACAGCTCGCGAATGCTGTGACGCAGACAAAATGCAGCGATTTTGTCGCGCGAAATTTCGAGATCCCTTGTCATGTCACCTCGACACTTGTGGTCATACTGCTCAATCGGTTTCTGCTTACTCACACGCCATTCTCGCCATCCTACACAAAATCTTCTTTTTCATCCAAACAAATCGCGGCCGGCAAGCTTGACTTCAAACACTTCCCCTCGTTACATTGGGGCTTGCTGCAGGCAAAGATATTAACCTGGGTCTCTCACCAGCTTGAGTGCTCTGGGGAAGGGCTGACCTTTACCCATATCTTCGGCTGGATACCGGGGTGGTGTCAAACTCGTTGTTCCGCAGCGGATTGTGGACGGCTTTGTATCAGGGCACGGCTCTGAAGCCGTGCCCTGATACAAAGCCTGTGTCCAGGTCAGGATGTGGGACACGCTCAGAGTTTGGATGGGGAGAAATCCGGTTAAATCCTTCCTAAACTGACAGGGGTTTCTTGAGCTATCTCAAGCGCAACGTTCTTGCTCTTCAGGACTTCACTTACCTCACCGTCCGGGCTTTTGGCAACGCATTAAGCCCACCCCGCTACTACGAAGATACGATCGCGCAAATGGATGTGATTGGCGTTGGGTCCCTGCCGATCGTCCTCCTCACCGGCTTTTTCACCGGGGCAGTGCTGGCGTTGCAGACCTACCGCACGCTTGCCACTTTCGGCGAAGTGGGATTGCTCGGCGAGGCTGTCTCCATAGCCGTTATCCGCGAGCTGGGTCCGGTGCTCACGGCGCTCGTGGTGGCGGGCCGGAACAGCTCCGGCATCGCTTCGGAAATCGGCTCCATGCTTGTGAGCGAACAGATTGATGCCTTGCGCGCGCTCGGCACGGATCCATTGCGCAAACTGGTTACCCCGCGATTGTATGCGACGCTCATCTCGCTCCCCGTCCTCACGGTCCTGGCGGATTTCCTAGGCATGCTGGGCGGCTACCTTGTGAGTTACACCATCGCCCGGTTGACCACAGCGGAATATTGGACGACGGCCTACCAATCCCTCACGTTCCGTGATCTGACTCAGGGGCTGATCAAGCCCGTTATTTTTGCGATCGTGATCTCAATTGTCGGCTGCTATTTTGGCTTAAAGACAGCCGGGGGCACGGAAGGGGTGGGAAGATCCACCACCCAGGCCGTAGTTGTTGCCATCGTGCTGGTCATTATTATCGATTTCTTCATCACGCGGTTCCTCATTGGGATCCACTTCGCATAATCTTCAGCTTCCACTCGATCTGGGCCAGGATGCCGCCCAGGATTTTTGCGTCGTCATTCGAAAGGCCACGCCGCACCAGCGTCCGGCGCAGCTTAATGAGCGTTGCCTCCCGGCTTCCGGGCTTCAGGTATCCCGTCTCATCCAGCACCCGGACCGCGCGCTTAAGGATGTGTTCCAGCGATTGTGCGCCGGCGGGAGCTGATATGTGAAAGCGGGGTACCGGCCGGTTTTCCGGGGCTTCGGCCGATTCCCGTTCACCCTGCTTCTTTTTCTGCTCGCGTGCCAATTCAAAGCAGCATACCGCAACCGCCTGCCCCAGGTTCATGGAGGGGCACTCAAAAGTGGTTGGAATTCTGACGAGGGCGTGACAATAGCTCAAGTCTTCGTTCGAGAGTCCGGTCTTTTCCGAGCCGAACAGAAGCGCAGCTTCGTGATGTTCGCGCTGCTCGTCCAGCCACGCTGCCAGTTCATCAAGGCTGATCAGAGGGCGGCCCAGCGCCCGCCGCGCCCCGGAAGTGGTCCCGACGACGAGCGTTGCGCCGCCAATAGCGTCCATGAGGGATTCGGCGCGCCGCGCCGAACGCATGATCCGCTCAGCACCCACGGCGGAACGCACTTCGCTCCATACAGGCGCGTAGGGAGCCACCACTGCCAGGTCGCTGAAGCCGAAATTGGCCATAGCGCGCGCTGCGGCTCCGATGTTCAGTGGATTTCGCGGGCGCACCAGCACAACCCGCCAGCTTACTTCGCTCATGCCACTCGATTTTAGCAAACAGGCTGCTACTTTTTGCTGGGGGTGGCCGGCTGAGGCTCATTAATCGGCGTGGCCGAAAGGATGCGGTACTTGGATTTGAACTGCTTGTAATCCGTGTATTTGATAATCTCGCGGATGTGGACGGGACCCTGATCAAAATAGAGCGTGTCATCCGCCAGAGTGAAGGTGGGGAACCAGTACTTTCCATCGATCTGCTGGCGCCACGTTGTGAATCGAGGAAACAAGTTTTGGCCATGCTTGTTGCGAAGCTGCGGCACCGTGCGCCCCTCCGCCTTAACGATCTGCAAGTCGTGGTCGTCTACCCAGACGACGCCCTTGAAATATTCGTGGCCCTTCCTAATCTCCTTCGGCCGGACGGAGAAGACGTAGCAGGTAATGTAATCGACGTGGACGTGGCCCAGATAGCGGATGTCGTATTCGGGCAACTCGTCCGTGGTCAGCACGAAAGGTTGAATGCTGCGCAGCGAGTCGAGGTCCTGCTCCGTCACCAGGATGCCTTTCAGAGTGCTGATGGGAGCGTAGGTCACTCGCTCAACGCGCTTTCCGCCCTGGTCGAAAAGGATGTCCCAGTCCTGTTCCCACACGCCATCCACCTGGTCATCCGCGTTCAGGGTCTCGACACGGTTAATCTGATGATACGTGTAGTTGTCACGCGCTTCCTTGAACAGTTTTTCCTTGGCAGCGAAGGTTTGAATCATCTGCTGGACTCTCGCCGGGCTCGGGTCGGGAAGCGGAGTGTTATTGACGGGCGGATGAGCGGCTGCCGATCCAGTGCTGGGCATTACTGGAGCCGGTTTCGAAGCGGACGCAGGGATTGGAATGATGTGATTCGGAGGACTAGACGGCGCCTGGGCAGATCTCGCGGCGGGGACTTCGAGCGCCGGACCGCCAGGCATTGGGCCCTGCCCATTAGCTGCCGGCGGAGGAGCGGGCGAAGAAGCCGCCGAAGGGGGAACCGACGTCTTTACCCTTTGGCTCGCCTTCTCTAATGCGTCAATCACCTGGTCGGTGGCACCATCCTGGTAAAATTGCTTGGCCAGGGTGGGATTCAATTGGAAGCTAATCCCTCGCTGCTCGATAAGGGTTATCATTTTCTGCGGGCTGGCACCGCCAATCAGAAGCAGCGCAATGTCGTCCGAGCTGAGCGGGTGCTGGGCGGCTTTTAGGGGCGCACCAGCGCACAAAACGAGCGCTATCGACATCACGATGCCAGCCATTTTGAGAGTTTTCACAAAACGCCACACCTGTAGATATAGAGACTGACTCGCAAAGGAAAGTTGTATCTGCCGGTATCAGGATCCGGAAAAAGGACCGGCTGTCATTCGGGACGACGGCGAAGGATTTGCGAATCCTCAGAGCCTGCCCCGAGCAGCGCGACGGGATGACAGCCTGCGGGTCTTCTCAGTAACCTACCGCGCCCGGCGCTTGTTTTTCAGCCGGGACTGACGCAACTTGCGCCGGTTGCGCTTGGGCTTTGAAATTTCAAGCGTCACGCTGCCAACACGGCGCACTTGCCAACCCTTCGATGAGCCTTGTTGTTTGTTTGTTGTTTCCATGAACCTCCTGTGAATACGGCTTTGCAGGTAACAGAAAAGCTCGCCCAGCCTGTCATTCCGAGGAGTCGCAGACGACGAGGAACCTCGCACGGCCTTTATTTTCAGGGCGAGATTCCTCGCTGCGCTCGAAATGACGCGGTTCCGAAGCGTTTTTTCTCAACCTGTTTCACCCTGTCAATTTCAAGCCACGTGGCCCAGGGCCTTTCCGATCCTGGAGGAGAATGCAAAGATATCGGAAATCTGCACAAGGCCTCCAATTTTATACCGGCCAAGCCCCGCGAGGCCCGCCGAGGCAAGGCATCCGCACTCCGAGCACACGGGGCGGCCGCCAAGCTGGCAGGGTGTGATTCGCGTTTTCAAGTCCGACGAGGCACACGTGGTAATTCTTGCAAAGATGCACTCTTGCGGCGACTGGGGCGGATTCCGGAAACCTTCGAGCATCTGCCCGGTGAGCTCGAGCTTCGGGAAAGTCGCCCTGAGCTTGACGAGCTCAGCAATGGCCTGCGAGCGGTCTTCCGACGTCAGCCGTTCTTCCGTCTCCTCCATCTCCTGAGGCGTATAAAGACTGAACCAGATTTTCCGCACCTCTTCGCGCTCTGACCAGAACGCAGCGAACTCGCCGAGATATCCTGGCCGCTGGAGTTGCTGCCGGGTAACAACGCAGTGGATGATGACGCGGTGCCCCGCAATATGTTTCAGGATTCGCTCGTAAGTGGCGGGCGCGCGCCGCCGGTCGTGTTCCGGCTGGAGCCCGTCAATGGATACGGAGAGGTGCAGATTGGCGAGGTGTTTCCACTCCCAAGGGATCGGACGCACCGCGCTGGTGACTAACTGTACCTCCAATCCCATCCGGTTCAGGATGGGCAAAAGGACGTTCAACTCCCGGTAGCGCACCAGCGGCTCCCCGCCAATGATCGAGAGGTGCACGGGATGAAGCTGGTGGATGAGACTGAGCACGCCATTCACCAGGGCATCGCCCTTCATGTCGCTGAGATTTCTCAACGATCCTATTTCGCCCAGGTGTTCGGGATCGTAAGCGTAACAGCCGGGGCAGTGCAGCGGACACTCCCGCGTGATCTCAATCGAGAGAAGCGGACGGCGTCCTTTGAGGACACTACTCCAGGCCGGGAATATATCTGTCGTTTTCATGCACGCCTTCCACAGCGGACGCAACCATCACCGTCACGGTTATCGACCTCGAAACGATCTAATTATTATCGTAGCTCGAATGCCTGATCTCGGAAAGCGGCAATCCTCCGTGGAGAAGATCACCCAGCGCCGTCGCTTGCGACAAGGTGGCCGCAGAAGATAGAATGGCTTCGATGGCGGAGACTGCATCCGGTAACCATCGCTCTTCTTTTTGGCTGAAGGATTCGGAAACCATATGAAAATCGCTGTTTCGGTATCGGAGAAAGAAAAGGTGAAAGGGCCGGACTCGCCTTATTTCGTTGTGCTAGTCCGGGCAGGGGCGAAACCCGGGGAAGTGCGCCTCGTCACTCTAGCCGGGTCCGAACATCTGCGCGCCGAAGACTTCGACGGAATTCTCTTTGCCGGCGGTGAGGACGTGGACCCCACTTTCTATGAAGAAGCAAAGCGCTATGATAACGTCCACGTTAATCGTCAGCGGGACGCCTTTGAATTCCACTGGCTCGATCGCGCGCGGCGTGGAAACCTGCCGGTGCTTGGGATTTGCCGCGGCGCGCAAATGGTGAACACGCGCTTTGGCGGCACGCTCTATCAGGACATCGAGAACGATCTGCCCCGGCTCGAAGTCAATCACCGGCAGCCTGGCGGCCGTTCGGAGCTCACGCACAGCGTTACCGTGACGGACCCGGATTCCCGGCTGGCGCAGGTTTTCCAGGGCAGCGAGCGCGTCAACAGCCTGCATCACCAGGCGATTCGCCGAGTGGGGCATGGCTTGAAAGTGAGCGCCCGTTCCGAAGACGGGCTGGTGGAAGCAGTTGAACTGGCCGGCGACGGGCCGTATCTGCTGGCCGTCCAATGGCATCCCGAGGAATTGGCGGAGCAGCCGCTACAGTTGAGGCTTTTCGAGCAATTTCTGGAGGAGTGCCGCGCCACGGCATCCCGGCGGGCGACGAAGTCCCGCACAACGGCGTGAGTCATCAGAAACTGTGCCATGCCAACAAAGATAAGATTTCTAAAGGGTGACCTTACGGAAGAGGCCGCGGATGCTATTGTGAACGCTGCCAATACGGACCTCATGCTCGGAGGCGGCGTGGCGGGTGCCATCCGGCGGAAGGGCGGCCCGCGCATTCAGGAAGAGTGCGACCGGATTGGGCCGGTGGCCCTCGGCGAAGCGGTGGTAACGACGGGCGGCAACCTGAAAGCGTTCTACGTGGTCCACGCCGCCAGCATGAGGCTCGGAGGGAACACCACGGCTGCGTCGCTGCGAATGGCGGTTCGGAACACTCTCGAGCGCACTGAAGAGAAGGCCTTTAAGAGCATCGCGTTTCCCGCTATCGGAACCGGCGTTGCTGCTTTCCCGATGGAAGCGTGCGCCCGAATTATGATCGAGGTAGTTCTCGAACACCTGAAATCACGCACCAGTCTTGAACGCATCGATTTCGTCCTTTATGACGACGAAGCCCTGAAGATATTTGAGGAGACCTACAAGCAGCTCTCCGCGCGCCAACTCTCCGAAGCTTGAGCTACAATCCCAAAAAATTGCCCAGGAGCTGCTTGCCGGCCTCCGTCAGGATGGACTCGGGGTGAAACTGCACGCCTTCTACTTTCATCTCCCTGTGGCGAAGCCCCATGACGAGGCCTTCCGGCGATGTCGCGGAAACGACAAGAGAAGGCGGAAGCGTTTCCCGCTCGACGATTAGGGAGTGATATCGAGTAGCGGGGAAAGGATTCGGGAGGCCTGAAAAAATACTCTTACCATCGTGAAGGATCATGCTCGTCTTGCCATGCATCACCTGCGGGGCGCGAATCACCCTCCCTCCGAAGGCCTCGCCAATGGCCTGGTGGCCAAGGCACACACCCAGGATCGGCAAGTGGCCGGAGAACTCCCGAATCATCTCAAGGCAAATTCCCGCCTCGCGAGGCGTTTTGGGCCCCGGCGAAATCACGATGCGCTCCGGGCGAAGGCTGCGGATTTCGTCGAGGGTGATCTGGTCGTTTCGGCGAACCTCAACCTGCGCGCCCAGCTCTCCCAGATATTGCGCGAGATTGTAGGTAAAGGAATCGTAATTGTCGATGATGAGGACCATCTCTCGGCCATTATACGACCCCGGCATGGGAAATCCGCTATTATGACCCGTTGGAGGGAAAGATGATGAACCTGTTTCGGAAAAGAATGCTCTTCTTACTGGTCATATCGGCGTCAGGTTTGATCCTGTCCGGCTGTGCCGGAAGCAGCAACGTGACTGCTGGAAGACAACGCAGTATTCCTACAGCCGGTTCCGTCGAAAGCTATCCTCGCGGGACGGTAATTGAGCCTGACAATCCCGACATCCGCTACATCGGCCACTGGGATAAGACTCGCCTCGCGGAGGCGGCGGTCACCGTAAATTCCGGGTCGCAGATTACCAGCTCATTCACCGGCCATAGTCTCCACGGTCTTTTCGCGACAGCCGGGATCACAAACCCCGCGCAGGTTTACGTGTCGGTTGACGGCCAAAGGCCCGTGCTTTTCACGCTCACTTCGCAGGTTGAGAACTTCGCCCCAGTGAAGCTTGATGGGGACCGGCATAAGGTTGAGCTCGTGGTGAAAGACGTCGATGAGCGGGCAAATCGCTGGGCTCCGCCCCTCGCCTCGGCGGTAATCTTCAAAGGGTTTGTTCTGGATCCGGGTGCGAAGATGCTGCCCATTCCACCCCCGCCTAAATTGAAGATGGAATTTTATGGTGACTCCATCACGCAGGGCGTCCGTGCGCTCTCCATGGCTATCGGTCCTGACGGCTCCGACGCCACCAAGGACTACGCCTTCCTCACAGGGACGGCGTTCGGCGCGCTCTTCAACCAGATTGGCTTTGGCCGCCAGGGCATCATCCGTACGGGCAATGGTGACGTGCCTCCGGCCCCACAATCCTTTGGATGGAATTTTCAGGGCTCGAGAGCGGATCCTTCCTTTGTCCCTGAGGTCGTGACCGTCAACCAGGGAACCAATGACCAGGCTTATCCTTCAGCGCAATTTCGGCCTGCCTATCGCGATTATATTGTCGAAATTCGCAAAGCCTATCCCAAAGCAACGATCCTATGTATGAGGCCGTTTGGCGGCTTTCATGAGGAGGATATTCGCGCGGCAGTTAAATCGCTAGCCGATCCGAGGATTATTTATGTGGATACAACGGGGTGGCTGAGCAGTTCCGATTACACAGACGGAATCCACCCGAACGTGGGCGGGCACATCAAAGCTGTCGCAAAGCTGATCGCCTTTATCGAAGCGCACACCAAACTGAAAAGCGTTCGAAATGTTCAGGAAGCGTGGTGGAAATGATACTTGTAGCGGCGCCCCCCCATGATTCCTCCATCAAGGGGGAGAAGCTGTAGGCGGGACGGTTGTGGAGAGTGCCGACGCAAGATCTGCGGCTGTAATTTACGGGTAATCCAGGCTAACGACCTGCTCGGCCTGCCGGGGCGCCGACAGTTCTGGGCGCACAGCGCGCGGTCAGGTCTTCTTTTGAAGATTCCGTAGAACACGATGTCAGCTCGTAGCCTAGCAATTGCATAGCCTTTCCCCAGGCCGCCTCAATTTGGAACACCCATCGAGGCGCGAGAGCTTCTTTCCAGTCACCCGCGCGGGCTGAGCGGACGAAGGGCAAATCCTGGCGACTTTTTCGAGTGGAAATCCAGAGGTGCGACTGAAGTTTTTCGAGTTCACGCATCCGGTCGGCGGAGCTAAGGCTGATGGCTCTTTCCAAGCTTTCAGGCGTGGTGGGAATCCGGAGCAAGGAAGCCACGCGGGCCAGTTCCGCCTGGGGATTCGCCAGTAAGTCTTCATAGCGCAGCACGATGAAGTTGGGGCTTTCTTTGCGCATCGCGAGCCAACTCATCACGTGGTCTCCCCAGTGGCCGTACTGCCGGTCGATCTCGCCGCGTAGAAATTGTGGCACAAAGCGCTCCAGGGAGCCGTGTTCCGGCAGTTCCCGATACTTGATCTGATAATGGTAATAAGAAACGCAGATGTCCCGGGGATCGCGGACGGCATAAATAATTCGACCATACCACGGCACAAAGCTTTCGTGGCTCTTCAGGATGCGGGGTCTCGGAAGCCGGCTTAAGCTGCGCTCATGGTTCACGTAAATAGAAGGTACAATCGATTCGATGTTGGCGAAGCTGACTTCAGTTTCGGGGTGAGCCAGGTTGCCAATCAGGAACCTGAGCCACGTGTTGCCAGACTTGGGATATGAAACCAGAAAAACATCGTCGGGGTAGGTATTCAGACTTCTTCCCACAGGTTCGCGACCAAGTAGAATACGGGCCGATCGGACAAAACGTTTTAACGCAGCGCGCATCGGGGCTCCAACGGGTGTCGTTCTCTAGCGTGTTGCAGCTACAAGTACTTATAGTACGAATTAGCCCGGATCAAGGTTACCGATACCCTCCCGAAATTATCGCCCCTCAGTCCCATCCGTTCACAAACACACCATAGCTCAAAGAAGAGCGAGAGGCCAATATACAAGAATAGTAACAGATCATGAACTATTAACTACTTATGAATAGTCGCCGCGCCGCAACGGTAGTGTGGTGTCTCAGAAAACTGTGACATATGTCGGGCCTTCAACGTCATGCTGAGCGGCAGCGACGCATCACTGTATTTTGCTGGAAAGAATACAGGGACCCTTCGCTGCGCTCAGGGTGACAAGCCTTCGAATGTGTGAACGTGTTTCTGAGACAGGAGGCCAGAGCAGGCCCTGGCTGGAACTTCCGCCTTCCTGGCGACGTCGATCACGTCGAGGGCAGGCATATGATATAAAATCAGTCTGCGGGTTTGAATTGAACGGGAAAAGGAGAAGGTGGATGGCAGACCTTGAAACTAACCGGGAGACGAAGGAATTCTATCCGGAGATTCCAGCGAGGCAGGAAGCCTTTTTCCTGAAGGGCTCAGGGGCGCTCGGCTGGGGGATGCAGGATCGGCTGGCGCGGATTTTCCGTCCGCAGTCGGGCCGAACCGTCATGTTGGCTATCGATCACGGCTATTTCCAAGGACCGACTTCAGGACTGGAGCGCGTGGATGTGAACATCGTGCCTCTGGTTCCCTATGCGGACGCATTGATGCTCACACGCGGTATCCTGCGCAGCATTATTCCTGCCGCGTCCGGGAAGCCGGTGGTGCTTCGCTCGAGCGGCGGCCCGAGCGTGCTCAAAGAACTTTCGAACGAGCAGATCGCAGTGGATATTGAAGATGCGGTGCGCCTCAATGTTTCCGCAATGGCCGTGCAGGTATTTATCGGCGGGGAATTCGAGACGCAATCCGTTCACAACATGACGAAGCTTGTCGATCGAGGAAACCGGTATGGCATCCCTGTGCTGGGCGTCACGGCGGTGGGGCGGAACATGACGCGGGATGCAAAGTACCTGCGGCTTGCCTGCCGCATTTGCGCGGAGCTGGGAGCACATTTTGTAAAGACCTATTATGTACCCGAAGGGTTTGAGACGGTCACAGCTTCCTGCCCGGTTCCGATCGTCATGGCAGGCGGAAAAAAGATTCCCGAGTTGGACGCTCTGCAACTCGCCTGGGCCGCTGTCAACGAAGGAGCCGCTGGGGTGGACATGGGTCGAAACATCTTCCAGTCGGAATCCCCGCTGGCCATGATTGAGGCGGTGCGCAAGGTGGTTCACGACGGAATGAAGCCCGAGGCGGCGTACGACTTGTACCAGACGTTGAAGCGCGAGCGGCGGGAAGCGCTAATCCAGGCTTGAGGAATTGAATGCAAAGCCGTTGGTCCGAGTCCGAAGCGAACAAATTTGTCGAGCTACATGCAGAGGACTGCGCGGAAGACCTGGCATTGCGAACCTACACTTCGCGCCTTCTTGGCGCCGAAGAGTCGCTGGTGCTTCACGGTGGAGGGAATACCTCAGTGAAAACCAGCGTTACGAATCGGCTGGGGGAAACGATTCCAGCCATTTTCGTGAAGGCCTCCGGGTGGGATATGCTCCACATTTCGCCCGACGGCTATTCGGGGCTGGAATTGGAATACCTTCTGAAATTGCGCAACTTGCCCGAATTGGCGGATGATGCGATGGTCGACGAGTTGCGCACCCATCTACTTGACTGGCGCTCAGCGACTCCTTCCATTGAGACGCTGGTCCACGCGTTCATCCCACAAAAGTTCATCGACCATACCCATGCAGATGCCATCCTGGCCCTTACCAATCAGCTTAACGCCAAGCCGCGAATTGAAGAAGCCCTCGGATCTGACGTCGCCCTCCTCGATTATGTGACGCCAGGTTTCAAGTTGGCGAAAGCAGCGGCCGCCGCCTACGAGCGGCATCCCGGCCGTCGGGGAATGGTATGGATCAAACACGGGCTCATCACCTGGGGCGGGACTGCCCGTGAGTCCTACGAGGCGATGGTGGAGCTTGTGACGCGGGCCGAGCAATATCTCGACCGCGGGGCCCGGCATGCTGTCGGGGTGCGGATTGCAACGCCCATTGAAAGGGCGCAAGCACGCTGGAGAACTGTAGCACCGGTTCTGAGAGGCCAACTCGCGGAGCCTTCAGGTAATCCGGACCAGCCTTTCCGTCGAGCCATTCTCCAACCCTTGATCACGCGGAAAGCGCTCGACTTCTTGGATTCTGACCGAGGAAAGGAGCTAGCGCTTACGCCGCCGGTCACTTCGGATCATCTCATCCGGACCAAGCCGCTGCCCCTCTGGATTGACACCCCGGATTACGAAGATGCTGAAAAGCTACGGCTGCAACTTTCAAAGGCGGTTGGGGAGTATCGGGCAGCCTACGAGGCCTACGTGGCCCGCCACTCGGCTCGCTTATCAGAGGGTGTGAGCGCATTCGACTCTCTTCCGCGAGTGATTCTGCTGCCCGGGATGGGTGCCGTAGGCGCTGGACGAGATGTGCGGTCCGCCCGCATAGCCCGCGATATCACCGCCCACACGCTTGACGTAAAAGCAAGGATCGCCCGAATGGCCGCTTACGAAGGGCTGCTGGAATCCGAAATCTTTGAAATGGAATATCGCCCCCTTCAGCACGCTAAAGTGGATCGCGGCGCGGAGCTTCCTCTCGGTCGCCACGTGGCGCTTGTGACCGGCGCGGCCGGAGCTGTGGGCTCCGCCATCTCCGAAGCGCTGCTCATGCAAGGCTGTCATGTGGCAATCACGGACCGGGCGGGAGAGAGTCTGGACCGGTTCGCCGCCGAATTGGAGGAGAGCTACGACGGATGGGCGACCTCCGTTCCGCTGGACGTTACCGATCCTGGATCTGTAGCGGACGGTTTCGCGAAAGTGACTGAGACCTGGGGAGGCGTTGATCTCGTGATCGTGAACGCAGGCGCTGCGATGGTTTCATCCCTCATGGAAATGTCTTTAGAAGCTTTCCGCAGGCTCGAACGAATCAACGTTGAAGGCTCACTTCTGGTGATGGGCGAAGCGGCGAGGCGGTTTAAAGCTCAAGGCACAGGAGGCGACATCGTGCTGGT
>JBOGJS010000047.1:0-22871 GCA_050745365.1 Terriglobia bacterium | reverse complement strand
GCTTCGAGCGCCCAGTCGTTCCTCGTGAAATGGAAGTCGCCATCCACGTACGCGCCATACCGCCAATCTGCAGGAAACCGCTGCACGGTCAGGTTGATGAGGTTTTCCTTGTGCCAAAGCTCTTGCGAGCTGCGGAATTGAATATCTCCCCCGTTCGTCACCTCGTACGGGCGGTCGCCGTACGCGATTTCGGAGACATACAGGTCAATATTCTTCGAGCTTTCCATGTGCTGCCGGAAATCATTGAATAGCTCGCGTCGCGTCCTCCATCTAAACGGGTTGCAGTACGGGCTTGCCACATGAAGCGTCTGCGCTTCGGACCAGGACTTGAAAGCCGCGTGCACGTTCGGATGAATCGTCATCGTCATTTCTTCAGTTCGTCAGCGCAAACTGCTCATTGCAGCTGTTCTAAAGTAGGAATCGCTGAGTATGCTGCTCCCAGGGTGCAAGCTGTGCCTTGAATTATGGAAGTGGCAAAGCTAATAGCGCCTCCAGATTTAGCCATAATAATCCAAGGGCCAAAGGTCCACATGTATGGGATGTTCCCGCTGACTTGAGTAAAGGACCCAGTAGCGCCCCCCATACCTGAAACGCCGCTGCTGATGCTCGCTTCGATATTGGTGGCCGCCAAACCCGTCAAAGAATCCGTGTACGATGCGTAGGCTGCAACCGTCGGCTGCGTGGTAGTGCATCCAGAAGTGGCGGCCGTTTGAGTAATGTTTATATGGAGCAGGTAGATATGATTCGCGGATGGGGTCACCATCGTCGTTGCTGAAATCGCTTCGGTGGTTCCACTGGACGGGGGCGCGCTGGTCGTAGTGGAATAGACCGTTTGAACTCCGCCGCTCCCCGAGCCGCACGCGGCTCCCGCATCGCCCAGCGCCCAGCTTCCATTCCACTTCACGCAGTCGCCGCTCGTTGGAGCGCTCGCAGGTCCTTGCGGGATGGGCGCAAACGCGCCGCCATTGAGAGAGCTTTGAATCGTGTGCGTGGTTCCATCTCCGGCGCACAGCACGTCTTTCCCCGCAGCCGCGCCAGAGCACGTCAATTCCGAGCCGCTAATGATGGCCGCTCCACTCGCGGTTGAAACAAAAGAATTCGCCGTTACCGTGCCCGCAACCGCCAGGCTGTGGCTGGTTGAGTTGTAGGTCAAATTTCCAGGATCAACTGCCGGAACGGCCATTCCTTCGGCGTTAACCGAACCCCCAAACTCAAGCTCGCCTGTCTCGGTCATCGGATTCGTCTGAATGAACGTTCCGGCCGCACAATCAAATCCCGGCACGCTCGCATTGACGCAAGCGACTCCGTTTGCTCCCGGAGCGGCAGAGATCGTGGTCATGAATGCCGCACCGGTGGTGTTCGCGGTCGGTCCCGCGTCGACCGGCGTCGTGGGAATCGTCTGAACGACGTACGGAGTGCTGAAACTTGTAATCGGAGACACGTTCTGAAGAATCGTGTTCGTGCCGTTGTTCAGATAGAGATTCCACCCTGTCGCGTAATTCTGGCTGGGTGGGGTAAACGAGAGCGAGCAATTGCCTGTGCATGTTGAAAGCGGAATGGTCGTAGCCGAGCCAGGCACCGTCTCGCCGTTCCCGTTCACGAGCGAATAAGCCACCGTTATCGAGGCTGGGCTTGTGCCGATAGTCCCGCCTGTAGTCGAGAGTGAATACGCCGGAGCGGTGGGAGACGCCAGCGCCGGCGCCAGAAACTGATCGTAAGCTTCAGCGTCAACCCCGCCATAAAGCCGCACAAAAGACGCGCTCGGCTGGTTGTTTGACCCAAGCGTCCACGCCGTGGTCAGCGGCATATTGATCGTGCCGTTCGCGGCTACGCCCATCGCTTCGCCCGCCATCGCGGCGTCTGAGGTCGGAGGCACAGCCCCGGTCGTTGTGACCGAGGTGAGCGTTATGTTCGCGGCGCTCGTCGTGAAAGTTGTGCTGCTCGCCTGAAACGTCAATCCCGTGCACGGGCCTGGCGACGCACATGCCGAAGCATAAGCACTCCACGAGCTCGCTCCGGACTGAAACGTCGGCCCGGCTACCTTAGCGGCTTCGAGGGCGCTGAAGTTCTGTGTCGGCGGCGAAGTGTTACTTGGAACTCCAGCCAGGATTGCCGAGGTCGGGGAACCGATGCTCGTTCCGGAGGCGGCAAGCATCGGCGAGCAGAGTGTGTACGAGGTCCCGCCATCGCAAGTGTAGGTATTGTACGTTGTCGCTGGGCTTTCCGCGCCAGGCGAAGAGATCACAATCTGAAACGGGCCTCCCGTCGATGGCGCAACCACGCTGAGCACTCCGGAGGGTAATGTCTCTCCAACCGCGTCAACATAGGTGAGCTGGATGTTCAGGTTATCGCTATTGTTGATTTTATTGCCTGAGGGACCCGAAGAGTTTGCCGTGAACGTCACCGTGCCGCTGGTTGGTGTGGCGGGCGCTGCAATGCCAGCCGCCGTCTCGCTGGATGTGGTCTCGTCCGTTGTGCATGGCGTCGATCCCGTCGGGCTGTTGATCGTGGTGCATTCCGTCACAACTTCGCCGACTGGAATCGAGCCGCCTGGCACAATCGCCGGAGTGACATTCGCTGGCAGCGTGAGGTACGAGGTATAAACATCGAGCAGGTCTGAGCCTGGATTCGTTACTCCGAACGCCGGGCCGACAATCAGCGGCGTTGCGTCGTCGCCGTTCGGAAGAATCTGCAATGAGCCAGTCGTTGTGTTATTGCGCCAGTAGCTCGGCAATCCGGCGCCTGAACCGCAAGACCCGTATACGACCGTGCTGCCATTCGATTGCAGGCAATCGCCACTCGCGCCAAGCCCAAGCCGCGTTGCCGCGCCCGACGCGCCGCCGACGATCACGTCTCCGGCGGCCGTCATCGGGTTGGTTAGCGGAGAACTCCAGGTCGTCGGGGCACCGCTCCCGGCGCTCGTAAGCACTTGGCCGCTCAATCCCATCGATGCTGGAAGCTCGAAAGTGTAGGCGACGGTCGCGTTTGGCGAAATCGTCGTGGTCGCGCCGCCACCCGCACCGTTAGCCAATGCAATCGTGCCAGTGAATCCCCCATTTGAGCCCAGACTTAAGCCCTGGCCAGATATGAGTCCGCTGCCGGTAACACTGAATCGAGATGTCCCGCCGCTATCAAACTCCGAAATCGCGCTACAGGCGCTGGTGCCACAGTTAGCAAATTGGACTTTGCCCGCCCCTGTGCCAAACAGTTGTATCTGCGCGACTCCGGAACTTCCGGAGTGAAATATCTCGAGCGCTGATTCAGGATTCCCGCCCGTTCCCGGAGCCCCGCCGATGGTCCAGCCATTAGTGATGCTCGCGGTGCCATTCCAAGTCGTTCCATTAAGCGTCAGCGTCGGGCTGTTTTGGTTCGCAGACGACGTGGCCGCCGCAGTGTTTGCCCACGTCCATGCCGCCGCGCTGGTCTGCTGGAAGGTGGTTGTATATGCGCCATTGGAGATCGTGGTGTTACCCGTGGCGTTGCCGACTGAATTCCACGCGGAGCTGCCGCCGCCAGACCCGCACGCCGCGCCAGAGTCTTCAATGGTGGTGGCGCTCGCCCATTCTGCGCAGTGTCCAGCGGTGATGGCTCCCGTGAAAGCTGGAATGCTCGCGCCCGCTAAGCTTGCCGCTCCGGTCCCGCCGCCCGCGATCCCGAGCACGCCCCATGATGCCGAGCTGCCATTATTCGATAGCGCGAGGCCCGTCGTGCCTCCGGAAATCGCCGGCAAATTCCCACTTCCGCAGCTTCCCGGCTGCCAGGCCGTCCCAGTCCACGTCAAGCATTGGCCGCTCGATGGAGGGATCGTCGTGAGATCCACATGCAGCGCGTTGTTCGTCGGGTCGAAAATCGAAGTGAGCACCTGGTCTGCATCCGTCGGCGTATGCGTTCCGCTCGGCCCGGGCGAGCCTTCCACGTTGATCGCATTCGCAGTCGCGTTGAACACCGAGGGCAGCACCTGGTTCGCGCCCGTCTGCGCGAACAGGCAGCAGGAAGCAGGGAACAGGGAACAGAAAAGGCAGAACGCAGTTAGCAGAACGCAGACCGCCGCTCTGCGTTCTGACCTCTGGCTTCTGGTTTCTAATTTCTGATTTTCACTTTTCATTCACCCACTTTTTCACTCCGTTCTCAATCGTGTACATCCCCTCCCGAAACTGCGCCCACAGGCGCCCGCGACAAGCATCTCCTCCCTCGCAGTCGTCCCCCGGCGCCCAATCCACGTCCTCTAGCCGCTTCCACTTCGTGCCGTTCCCCACCCGGCACGGCGGGCAAGTATGATCGTCCATCGCTTCAGCGCGGTGATAGGCAACGACCTCATCGCCAAGGCTCTTGATCGCCTGCAGCCTACCCACAAACACCGCCTGCCGCGAGGCTTCTTGCGCCGTGCGAGAAAGCGGTCCGTCTGAGGCTGCAAGCAGTGTGTTCTCGACCTTCTTCTTGATCTGCTCCTGCGCGAGCCCCTCTTTCGCTCCCTCGATTGCCGCGCCAGCCGCCCGCGAACTAATCCAGTTCAATGCGTCGCTCACCGTCGCGTTTGCAATCGTCTCAGCCGTCTCGTTGCGCTCTGCAGCGGCCGGCGGCTTCTGGCTCATATCGCCCTGCGGTCCCTGCTTCTTCCCCCCTCGCTTCGCTGCTTCCGCTTCGAGAGCCGCCTCGATTTCCTTCTTCGCTTTTTCGTTCGCGCTGTCCGCCAGGCGCTCGCGATCCGTAGCAGGACGCCCGGTCTGTTCTCGCCGCTCTCGAAAAATCTGCTGCTCGCCGTATTCCGCTGCTCGCTCTAAAATCGCCCTCACCCGCTGCGCGAGCTGGTGAGGGAAAGGCAGCGCAACGTACTGAAGCTGCTCGATCGGTAGTCGCGCGGCTTGGCGCGCGGCATCTTTCGCGAGCCACGGCTTCGCGGATTTCAGCGCGTGCAGCACTTGCGCCGCCGTCACGTTCTCGCGATGCGAGTGTCCAGCCTGGTCGATTTCACTCGCCTGCACGTTCACGCCACCAGCCGTTCCTGATTGGCTCGGCTGCGCGGGCTGCCCTTCTGCCTGCGCAGCCTTCCGAGTTGCCGCGCCAGCTCCCACGCTTCCGGCCGGGGATTTCGCCGCTTGCTCCACCGCGCCGCCGGAGCGCCCGGAGATCGTAGCTCCCAATGTTCCCACGTCAATTGTCTCGCCGCGCGTCGCCACAATGCCTTCCGCACTTTCTTCGGGCAGCGCCAGCTTCTCGCGAATGTGCTTGCGCAGGTTGTTCTCGCTCACGATGAGGCCCTGCTGCGCGAGCGAGACCAGGTCTCCAGTCATTTCCGCGACGCTGCGCGCCTGGACGTTGCCGGCAACCAGGCGCGGGACGGGCGCTTCGTCGCCAAAGTTGAGCGCTACGAGCCGCCGGATCGTGGAATTCGTAATATCCGTCGCAATCTGGTCGGCTACGCTTTGCAGGCCCAGCATAAAGAAATCCGTCGCTGTCGCTCCCAGCGCCCGTGAGCCGTGCGCGCTCTGCCCCAAATCCATAAACGTGTTGAGCGCCGCTCGCGAAATCATCTCGTTGTGGTGCTGAATCGATGGCAGCACCTCCCGCAATCGCCCTTCATAGCCCACAATCCGGAAGCCCGTCGTCTGGTCGCCCGGCGGCTCGACCAGGCCCGTCGCCTCGTGCGAGGCGAGTTGCGTGACGTAGTTGTAAGCCGCTTCTTTGTCCTGACTCGAAAAGCCCGCTGCCAGGCGAAACACTGGAACACCCAACGAGTTCCGCTCGTTCGCAATCGCATCGAGTCGATAGAGTTTGCTCTTGATGTACCAGTGCGGGTACATTGCGCGCTGGAGCGCGATCCCCCAGAAATTCGCGCCTTCCTGCTGGTAGGTAAAGCGCGCGATCTTGTCTGCCGGCAAGAGCACGTTCAGGAACTGATCGCCGCGATAGCCGTATTGCTCGAGCGCCATCAGCGTTTCTCCGTCCGCTTCCGTGTGCCACCGGTAAAACGTCAACGGCAGCCGCGAGGGCAGCGATCTCAGCCGGATAGTGTTTCCCTCCACGGCCCAAACGTCTTCATGGATCGCGCAGCCAAAATCGAGCATCAGCAGCGCGTTTGCAATTACCGACTGCCAGCCTTGCGACACCCAGCCGCCCGTCGACGACTTAAATTCCAAACCACCGAACAGATTCCCCTTTACGAACTCCGCTATCTCTTTCGCCTTCGCCTCGGTGTGCGTTCCCGAGCCAGAAGAAGAAACTTTGCCGTCGCCCGCGGAGCGGGAGAGGGTGGACATCACTTCCCACTTCGCGCTCAATATCGGCAGTTTGCATGCCGCAAGTGTCGCGCGCACCTGCGCATCCGACCGTCGCATTTTTTCGTAAGTCGGAATCGCATTGCGCCCCATCAGCTCCGGGTTGTATTCGCCCAGGTCAAGCAGAAATCCAGAAGTGATGGGCGTCCCAGAAACCCCAAAAGTCGCGCTAAAATCTCCTCGCGACGCCGTAATGCTCCCCTCCTCGCCTGAGGAGGGGTGGCCGAAGGCCGGGGTGGCCAGGCTCCCCGGCACCGGCGCTTCCGCCGGCCGCACAGGCGCCCATACGCGGTCCGTTACCGGCAAGCCACCATAGCCACGGTCCAGGCGAACTGAAGGCGACGAGCTCGCACCCGGCGTGCCCCCGAGCCCGAGCTCGGCATCCGCTAGAGCGACAGCAGGCCCAATCCGATTTTGGATTTCGGATTTCGGGTTTTGTATTTCGCGGCGCAACGCCCGCATTTCCTTCAACAGCGACCCTTGCCGGTAACCGTTTCCCGAATTGTTAATGGATCTTTTCATTTCTTCATCGAATCAACAGACCGATTCAGCCGCCAGGGGTGGCCCAGATGGCCCATCCACATGTCGAACTGGCTCAACGCTGTATCATCCAAAAACGCATATGGCATCCAAAAGCAGCCACAATCGCCCCACCTCGCCCCCCACGAATTTTGAATGAGGAATTCTGAATTTCCGTCGTTGTAGCCCCGAATCACTACCGCATGACCGCCCAAGATAGCTTCTCCCTGTCGAGGCATCTGGAGCTTCCCGCCTGGCCCGATGTTCTCAAATGACTCGTACACTGTGAACCCTAAGATCACCGCATAGCCCGAAGCGAGGACCGATTTAGCGGTTTGGACGTCGGCCACGCGGTGATAAGCGCCGAGCCGGAAACCTGAGGCATCGGCCAGTACCTTCGGACAGTCATTGAGTAGCGGCGAAGCAAAATCCATAGGCAAATACGGATCGTCGTTTTCGGGACAAGTGCCAATATGGGCCAGGACGTAGAACACATCGCGAATTGACGCTCCGACATCAGAATTTACGTCGTGATTCCAGGGAAGCTTGCGCTCCTGGTAGTAGAGGAAGAGCCGTGAGAGGTCCTCGTCCTGGGTGGGAAACTGTGCGAACCGCTGCGCCAGAAATCTGCGATACAGCACACCAGCGTTCGCCGTGCACGACCCGAGCGATCCTTGATCGTAAACGGGTAGTTGGAGGCCCGCAAAAACGTCCACGCGGCAGGGCAGTGGCGCGTCCACACCCAGGTGAGTAACGGCGGGCAAGTAGAAATCCCGCTTGTCCGCGATATCTGGCTTTCGCCCGAGGCCCTTATGAAATTTCGGTGTCGGCATAGCTTTCACAATTCAGAACCGAATGAGGCGAACAGCAATCAGCACCCCTAATTCAGCGTTGCTCCCGCGAAAGCCCGGTTCACCTGCGGGTTGGCCGTCGTCCGAGTGACGATGGCGTTATACTGCTTTTTCAGTTCGCCGGCGTTCAGCGGGGCCGGGATCGCAGCCTGACGCGCAGTGAGTTTCCCGGCCGATACAGTCGGAAGGAGCTGTTCCAACGAGTTGACCTCACTACTAACGAGCGTCACGATGGCGGCAATTTTCTGAATGGTTGCGGGATCGCTGATATGCAGCGCCGGCAGCAACGCGTTGAGGTTGCTGTTAACTTCCGCAATAACGGTATTGATCTTTTCCACTGTCGTCACATTCGGAGATGATTGATACTGACTGATGAGCTGCCCCACCAGGTTTAAGTCGCTACAAACCTGGTTTGCCGACTGCGTGATGCTGTTCAAATCAGCAGCCGAGACGGTTTTTCCCTGGAGCAAACCCACAGCCGTTACGAGATTGGTGACCATCGGTAGCACGACGGGGAGAATTTGTTGGGCCACTTTTACCCACTGCGCTGCACCACAAGCGCCGACGAGCATCGCCAGTGCCAGGACCGGAACTACGAGAAACCTTTTCATTCTTCAACCCTCCAAAAAGATGTCGGACGTCAGATGCCAAGTGTCGGCTGAGGCTGAGACTTGCCAGTTGGAACCTGTCAGCTTGCCTTACTTCGGCACCGGCGACTGCTTTAGGTACAACGCCGCGCCTACGATCGCGCTCACCAGCGCAACGATGCCGAGATTCCTGAACCCACCGCTTTGCGTTGGGCTGAAGTGAGACGGGTCCGCAATGAGGACAGAAATTGAATTAGCGGCGCTCGACACGATGGCTGCAAACAGTCCCTTTAGCCACATTTTCCAGTTCATTGCTTCCCTTGCTTCTTCGGCCTACGTTGAGAGATACGCTGGATGAGGTGTTCAACCTCCGTCGCGCCCTTCTTAATTCCGCGGCCCGTTTCCTCCGCCTCACGCTCAGCTTTCTCCCATATCTTCTTCACCCGGTCTTCGCGTGAATTCGCCATGCGTTGCCTCCAACATAGTTAAAAATTCGATCTACCTGCGTTCAGCAACCGTGCCACTCATAAAACGGCATCTCGAACCCCGACGAGAGTTGGCTTGCCGATGAGGCATGCCACGTCCGTCAGGTGATAGGCGGGCTGCTGCGCCGCCATTTCTGCCAGGCAGAATGCCCACCAATGATCGGCATGTCCAAATCGGGTATCGTGTTCGGTATCAAACCGAAATTGCCCGATGGCATTTTGTGTCTTTTTCACCGCGCTGAAGGAAGCACGGATGTTTTCATCATCGGGGATGCGCACCTTCATTTCTTCCATCCGGCGCTTGCCGTTGACGGCCAGGACTTCCTTAGATGGCTGAGTAAACTGGACGCCTTCGACTTTTCCAGGAAACTCCTGTACCAGTTGTTCCGCGATCGCAAGCCCCATCCCGGATTGGTCAACATTCATTCGCCGGACGAGCGGCATCAGCTCCCGGGCTCGTCTCAACTGATCGGGCGTAGGCAAGTTCCGCATCTCAATCACTCCGCGCGTCCACGTCACGTCGCCAATAGATTCTGCGAGCCAGATCACGCTGAGGTCGCGGTTCCGTGCGATATCCCAGCCGGCGTACAAATATTCTGAATTCTGAATCGTGAATTCGGAATTGAGCGCCGCGGAAGCTTCCGAACTGATGCAGGACTGAAGGAGCTCGGCGCTGATCCATTGCGCCCCTCCCGAAAGGAATTCGCAGCAGAACTCCTGCCGCCACGCTTCTTCGTCCACTCCCGCCTGGAGGCGTTTAAGATCGACCGTTAATCCCTCCTCGACGGCCATATAGATATCGCACCAGTGGGCGGACCAGCCTGCACCGGTCTGCTTTCCCTCTCTCCAACCCCTGATCGCTGTTCGGGCGGAAGCCGGCTCGGTAAGCCGAGCAGACTTCGCCAATTCGTAGAATTTCCCTTGCCGGCCATTCGGGGTCGAGATCACCTCTAGACCATGGCCGCGCGTCGTGATCGGATAGAGGGCTGTATAGATCTTTTCTGCGTCGGCGTGGAACGCAAACTCGTCCAGCGAAACGCAGCCGGAGTATCCGCGCGCCGTGTCGGGATTTGCTGGCAAGCCGTAAATCACCGATCCGTTCGGGAACCGTATCTCGAGCTGCCTCGTGAGCGTCCCGTCAAAAAATTGTGACTCGTGAAACTGCGAAACGATGCCGCACGCTTGAATGTGCTCCCGCACTTTATCCATCAGCAGTCGTGATTGCCGCTCGCCCTTGGAAAGAAAGATCCAAGTGGTCCGACGCTCCAGGCACTTGAGGACTGCCCGTAGTGTCGCGCAGAAGGAATAACCTGTCTGGCGGCCTTTCACCACAATCTTCAACGGGGAATTGTCTTCCACCCAACGCTGCTGATAAGGCAATAGCTGTACAATAGGCTCCAAATGACGTGCCTCTTTGCCTCCAGCGCCTGATCTAACAGCGGGAGCCGGGGAGGGACGTGCGCGATTCAGTGAGGCAGACCGTGCGGCTTTCTCGGAAATGTGTTTCGTCCTATCCTTTGTCATTCGCGATCGCTTCCCCGCCTGCATCAGGCTCCCTGGTGGAGACGAGCCCGTAAATTTCCTGAATCTGCTTAATAACCTCAGGTCCCAGCCGGTCACTCTGGCCCGCGTGTTCAACGGCCTCCTTGAGTTGCTCCAGCCGGCTGGTCAGCAAATCGCGTTTTGCGATTTCTGTTTTTAACCGCACTTCCAGGAACCGCCGATCGATCTCAAGCTTTTCACTCTTCAGGCGGAAGATTTCTCCCTTCAGGCGGTTATTTTCCGCTTGATTCTTCACGCGGAAGGCATTTTGAAACTGCGCGCGTACTTCGCCTTTGTTCATCCCCATCAAGCCCGTGATAAGCACGGCCTCGGCAAGCTCTGCTTTACCCGACTCTGGATCGATGAGAGCTTTTTTCAGTTCGTCAGCCGTTCGCAGCGTGTGCCGGATGCGCGCCTGCTGTAAATGCACATTTGACCGAAAGTAGTTTGTAAGCGCTCGCAGCGCTAACGGCTTCTCACCCATGTCATTGACCACTTCCAGGGTGTCTTCGAAGGTGGCACCTTCAGTGAGCATTTTTTCCACGACCTCTTTCTGCGGTTCATCAAGGTCGTTTACGTCTTTGCAGCGGCCTTGTGGCTGGCCGCGGCCACTTCGCCTGGTTCTCACCTGCCCGCCCGCCGGTATCCGCCTCAATTTCTCATCGGCCATTACTTGCTCGGCTCCAGATAGATGCCGTCGTCTTGTGGCAAACGACCGTCGCGGTAGTCAATCCCCTTCGCGGTGATCTTTATCAGGGAAACAGTTCGGTAGCTCTGCGAGCCCTTTACCCCTTCAACCACGACCAATCCTTTCTCCGCCAAATAGGCCACGTGGAAGCTCAACTCTTCGAGTGGGATGGGATAACCAAAGAAATCTAGCTCTCCCTGGAGCAACGGGACGGTCGCGGCCTGCGGATAGATCAAACCGAGGTAATAAAGGATCTTTCCTCGAATAATCTCTCCATGCCGAAGCGACGTTGTCATACTCCCATCCCTCGAATCTGGAATTTTGGCAAAACGGGCGGCTCCCGTATCACTCCCGCTGTCGATACAGCCTCTTTGCACGGGGTGAGGCACGTTCCTATAATCGGGTCAGGCGGCTGCTCGCTGATCGCCAGCGCTCACGAAGCGGCCGCCAGCCCGATCTTTGCGTGCTCCCCCTCGCAGAGCAACGCAAGGCGATGGCCGGTACCCGCACGCGCTTTCTGCGCCGCGAGAACCGTTCGCGTCGCCCTTAAAGCTCTCCGCGGGATCTGCGGCAAGGATACTCGGTCTTTTTCGACCGTCGAGATCCTCATCGAATCCGGCTCTTAATTGGATCGATAACGATTCATTCATTGGGTTTGGAATTTCTCTGTACGTGCTTTCCGGCTCAACTCAACGCTTCGAATCTTCTCTCGTACCGCCTCGGGTCTGGGAGTTACACACTGCAGATCTCGAACGCTCGATCAGGTTTTGGTAAAGCTGCATACGCAGGATGCCCCGCGCTGCATAGTCCGGATCAAATGTTTCTCCTTCAGGATCTCCGGTATTCCAGCAGCGGAACAGAGCTTCGAAATCACTGGACAACTTCAGGCGAAAGCGATGCGCAAATTCCGACAAGAGCTCCACCGCGAAGCGATAGTTAAATTGCGGATCGAGCAGTTCGCGAATGGCCGCTTTGCGGCCCACCACTTGATACCCCATGATCTGAGTAAGGCCCCAGGAAGTGGCCAGTTCGCGCAGTCCCACTTTCTCCATCCCGGTGACACTCCTCAGGATTTCAGGTACAGGTACAGCGGCAGCGACTGGCTCCTGTTTGGGTGGTGCAATAACGGCATCCTGCAGGGCGGCAAGCAGATTCGAGAGCCCGATACTTCCGAAATCCGGCACTTGGCCACTTGCAACCGCCGCAAGCTTTTTATAGGTGCTCTGCTCAAAGGACGAGGCACTGGAGTTTCCGCCTGATTCGTTGGCCGTAAGTGCAGCGAGGAATGCGGCTGGCAACGCTGACGCAGAAGTAGCCTCCGTGATGTGTTTATGCCAGCGCGCGTAAATTTGTTGCATCAGGGACCCGTCCAGTTCGTCTGCTGTACTCGGAAATGACGCAGGAAGAGCTGCTCGGAAGGATCTTGGCTTCCCACGCTGTAGAGTCTCATTCGGTAGGTCGCGAAATTGACGAACCTCGTAATCACTCACAATTGAACGCTAGCATCTCGAGAGGATGTGGTGGAGACGCGTGGGACTCGTGAGACCGTTTTTTAGCCCGCGGAATATGAAATTCTGAAGATGCCGATTTCGCCCGGAATCTAGACGGCGCGTGCAGCAACAAAAGACAGGTCATTGCCGGAAGAGTTTCCCTCATCAGCCTTGAGATCGTCATGCGTCCCCCATCTCTGTTTGAAGATCAGTATCCCGTTCCAGGGGATTCGATTTCGACAGACTACCGGACCAGCATTCAAACGTCCTGCCGCCACGCTCGTCATCTTTAAAGAAAGCCAGATAGGTCATCGTGCGATAGCTGGCAAACACTTCTCGGCTAGGATCGTATCGAGCTAATTCGTGAACGGGCCGCCACGTACCCGAGTTCAGGTAGATTTGGTTCACCATCCCCTGGACCGCGAAACAGGAGTCAAGCGGTACAAGTTCATGTTGATGGGTGTGTCCGTAGACAATGAAGCGGGCGCATCGGTTTTTGAAAGATGTTTCGCGAAGAGCAAAGGGATAGTAAGAACATTTTCTGCTTCGGACTTTCCCTCCAACCCAGCACATGAAACGGCTACTTTCAGGATTAAGAAGCTTTCCTGAAATTGCGAGCCCCCAGCGCAACTTCTGGCGACCGAGGAAACGGCACTCTTCATTAACGCACTGGCGGACAAACGACTCGCGCAAGAAGCGGCTCGCTAAGTCGCACCACACCTCGTGAACTTGGCGCTGGAGGCGAACGTCAGGACACGTCCGCCGCAACAGCCCGCCAACCCAAACTGGCACCATCAATAGTGGCCGAACATTATCGATTTCCCGGAGGCCCGCCAGAGATTCCTGCGGAAGCCGCCCACGGAGTTGCGACTTCACCTCCGTGGCAAAGCTCGTCACCAAGTCGATGACGATCGCGTCTCCCAGAGAGGAGACATCGCGGTGACCGGCAAAGTTGAATCTGTCGTAAACGTCACCATGCCGTGCAAATACCCGATGGCCGTTGAGAATCTCTAGAATGGCGCCGCCCGAGGGCTCATTCGGATCGTGGGGAAAGGGCAAGGCCGGGTCGTTATCGAGGCCCAGCGCATCCACCACAGAACGGCGGATCTCAACGTAAGGAGCGTACGGAAGGTGAAAGAACCAATCATGGTTACCGACCATATAGTGAATCCGGACTCGAACTGGAACGCGGCTGCCTCTTCTCCTCCCGCCCGCCACGCGTAACGGTCGGCCGGCACGGGTCGCAGGAGGAATGCTGGTGAGGGTCGCGCGATGAAGTTCTTTCATCATCGTAAAGAACGTGGCATTGTTTTTGAGAATCCCGTCGGTTATGCTTCGCACTTTTTCCGGCAGAAGTCTCGATTGCGGATCATCCCAGGGTCGCACCCGCGATAGGGCTCCCCTTTCCTGCAGCCACTTTGAAGAACGAAGAACATCCAGCACGTCGCCCAAAAGAACAATGTTTAGCTCTTCGACTGGTCGATACCGTCCGTCCGCCCGCCAAGAGGCCGCATAAGCGAGATTGCGGAGGCGATCACGGAACACCCGAAATGTGCCTTGATGCACAGTTTCACCGGAGGTTCCGTCCGTCAGGTGGAGGTCACTGATAATGACCAGCATTCCACTCTCCTAAAAGCCCAGGATCGGCGTGTTGGGTCGAGAAGTAAGCTCGCCCGATTTTAGGACGAGTGCCAGGGACGGAGGGAGACAGGCGGGAACTATGAGACGGTTTTCTTTTACGGAGGGATTCGGACGGGTTACTGTTGCGGCAGGGTACTAAAAAAGGTCAGAGGGACTACACGGCTGTGCGGGAACGGCGCTGACAACCCGGGCAGAAATGGCTGCTCCGCCCACAGATCGTGATTCGTTCGATCGGTTCGCTGCAACGCGCGCAAGGTTGGCCAGCCTTTCCATAAACTCTTAACCTGGACTTGTAATTGCCCGGACGTCCCTCGATATCGATATAATCCCGGAAACTGGTGCCCTGGAGCACGATGGCCTGGTGGAGGACCTTTCGAATAGCACAATAAAGCACGTGACGAGCGGCTTTTGAAAGCTCTCCGGCGGGAGTTTGGGGATGGATGCGCGCTTCGAAGAGCGCCTCATCCGCATAAATATTTCCCAGCCCTGCAAGCACTTGTTGGTTCAGCAGCCATCCCTTAATGGCCCCGCGTCTCCCCCTCATCCGGCCAGCGAATTCACTTTCGGTCATTTC
Organism: Terriglobia bacterium; assembly: GCA_050745365.1. Taxonomy (GTDB): domain Bacteria; phylum Acidobacteriota; class Terriglobia; order UBA7540; family UBA7540; genus RH2-MAG17b. The sequence goes on along the minus strand of JBOGJS010000047.1, from coordinate 8,219 downwards.
GAGTGCATCCGGACCCAGCGAATCGAGGATTTGTAGTGCTTCCCGCGCCGTCGCGAGGCGTAACATACCGAACCGGCGGGGGTCGCGGTACCGAAGTTCTTCCGTGCCATCATCCAACAACATGCAGACGTGCGTATGAGGCAGCAGAGGGGCCTCACGAGGAGTAATCACAAGTTGTCCTGTCATTCCCAGTCGAATAATGAGGTGTACGTCCGGCCGCGCCTCCTCGCTGGTCAATTTCATGATGAGGGTTTTTCCTTTTCGCCGGAATCCTGCTACGCGGGCTCCTGTGACCCAAAGATCGGGGTGCCCACGAACCGCGCCGGGGCGCAGAACTCGGATTGCTGAAATCCGTCGTCCTAAAACACGGCGCTCTAGGCCCCGTCGGACTGTCTCCACCTCGGGCAACTCAGGCATCCTGACACTCCGTGTAGAACAATGAGACATGAGCGAGATTGAGACCGTTGGCGGATTGACCGCTCGCCTCTTCAAGCCGCACCGTTTTCATGCTCCCATCTATCTTAAGGTCTGCTTTTCAATCTGGATACTTCAGGTTAAAGTAAGCTTCGCCGTTTATGTGACCCTGTCCAGCGAACGCACGCGGTGAGTGCAGCTTCTATGCAGAGACCTCTGGTGATCACAATTGACGGTCCGGCCGGGGCTGGCAAGAGCACCGTAGCTCAGAGGCTGGCCCAGCGCCTCGATTTGACGTATATCGACAGCGGGGCCACCTACCGTGCCGCCGCCCTTAAGGCACTGGAAGATGGTGCTTCTCCCGAAGACGGGCGTGCCGTCATTGCCAGCATCAAGGGAGCCAAAATTGAGCTTCAGCCTCAATCATCTCAATTACGTGTCTTGCTGGAGGGAAAAGATGTCACCGGCCAAATCCGGTCATCAGAGGTCACTCTCGCCGCGGCGTGCATTTCCCGCCTGCCTGAAGTGCGAGCAAAGCTGGTTGCATTACAGCGAACCTTCGCTCGGGCTCCGGGTGTGGTAATGGAAGGGAGGGACATTGGGACGATTGTTTTTCCGGATGCTCCACTCAAAATCTTTCTAACGGCCCGACCGGAAGAGCGCGCTCACCGCCGGTTACTTGAAGGAAGAGAAAAGGGTAGACATACGACGCTCGAACAGACCGCCTATGAGATTGACCGCCGGGATCAATTGGACGTAGAAAGGAAAGTCTCTCCACTGATTCCTGCTGCCGACGCACAGATCATCGATTCGTCCACCCTCACCGTGGATGAGGTGGTGGATCGCATCATCGGACTCGCAAAAGAAAGAGGACTTCTACGAGCACCGGCGATGTGACGGTACTGAAAGTCGTGGCGTCGGTGGTTCTACTGCGTCCTAATGCGGTTTAGCAGCGCATCGCCCTGGGAACGGGTGAAAGGGTCCTCACAGCCGCTGCGGCACTCCGTCCGTTGAAGATGGATCCGGATCGTGGGGGAACCGGAGGAGGAAGCTCTCTCCTTCGGTGACTGGAGGAGAAGAAAGCGGAAAAAGCAGGAGGCCACGGCCAAAACAGGTCTTCAACCGCAACACCGTTGCTGGATGCCATTGCTCGTCGCCCACCCGAAACTCGACACTGCTACCGTCATGCTCTCTCAATAATTTGCCAAGCCGGCTCCGGTCTGCTGCGTCGCGGTAGTGAAAAACCACCAGCCGAATGCCAAACTTCCTGCTCACCTTTACCTCTAATGCCCTGCATGTAATGGCATCGGACGCGTTTGACGGAATGGACTGCGCCCGCATTGCCGCAGAAGCTGCAATCACGACGAGCACGAGAACCGGGAACCTGCGCCTGCGTTTTGTTCCGTTGCTGGCGTTACGCATGAGAAATCCTCCGCCTCCTTCGCAATCGGTGGGCCTCATCTTACACAACTCCTGATTGACAACTAAAACGGGCACGAGAAACGCGAGCCCGTTTTGTATCGGCCGAAAGCCGGCACCAAATTCAAAAGACAAAGCGCGATTGTTTTCTCTCGCGAGAAGCAACATTGCCGGTTGTTTGGGCCATCTGGGGTAAGGCAATCCCGCTTTTTCATGGTTTGGCTTCGCCACCCAGCATCAATGGCTGCGGAGCTAAAGTTGCCGCGCCAGCACGGGTCGAAAAAAACGCATCCACGCGGTTCAGCACTTCTCGGGCGCTGCCGGCGCTTTGAATATTGCGGCGAAGTTCCGCGCCGTTGCGCAGCCCGTGGGTGAACCAGCTTGCAAATTGTTTCATCTTGCCGATCGTTTCGGGCATGTCCTCTTCCACCAGCATGGCATAATACGACCGAATCAGCTCGTAGCGGTCCCACTCGGCAGGCTCGGAATAAGCGCCGAAGCGAAAGTAGTCCATCATCTGGCGAAAGATCCAGGGATTGGTGGGTGCCGCGCGCCCGATCATCACGGCATCGCATCCTGTTCGTTCGTGGAGCGCACGCGCGTCCGCGGGCGCCATCACGTCGCCATTGCCAATCACGGGAATACGGACGCTTTCTTTCACCTGCTGGATGACTTCCCAATCTGCGCTGCCGCTATAGCCCTGAAGCCGCGTGCGCGGGTGAACGGCGATGGCTTCCACGCCCGAATCCTCGGCCAGACGAGCCGCAGGGACAGCCACGATTTCCGCGTCGCTCCATCCAGAGCGGATCTTGACCGTGAAGGGAATTGTGACGGCAGCCCGGATCTTCCGGAGAATGATGCCCAACAGCGAGAGATCGCGCAGCAGGCCGGAACCGCCGCACTTCACCACTTTTTTGGCCGGGCAGCCCAGATTGAGGTCAATGATGTCAAAGCCGAGGTCCTCAATCATGCGCGCCGCTTCTGCCAGGTGGTTGGGGTCAGCGCCAAAAATCTGAGCCGTAATGGGGCGCTCCTCTTCGGTGTAATAGAGGAATCGCTGGGATTTCAGGTTCTGGCGGAGCATCGCTTCGCTCGAGACGAACTCCGTCATGATCAGTCCGCAGCCGCCCAGCCGTTTGATAAAGCGGCGAAAGACCGTGTCTGTGATACCGGCCATCGGAGCAAGGATATGTGCGGGCCGGATGACCACGTCGCGAATTTTGAGTTCTTCGAGGAGCATGGCAAGAAGTTGGTATCGCAGCCCAGCAGAGCCGCAATCAAAGCGACACTCTCCGTGCTCGCTGTGGCTTTCAACCTTCAAGACGGAGAAGTCAGAGTCCCCCCGTTGCTCTCTGTGTCAAAGCTCTTCTGGACACAGAGGGTCAAGAGAAAGCTTGCTAAAACAAACAATAACTTACGACATTGAAATGCAGGCCCCACGCTTTTCGGGTCTGCGGCTTTGTTGCGGAAAGTCGGCTGAAATGCGACAGGGCTTCCAAAAGTGTGAAGCCCTGCGGCACCCGCTGAAGGGCGGTCTACCGAAAAGCATTCTGTATACTCGCCACGTTTGCGATGGCAAAGCGCATCCGTCCTTCGGCAATCAGGTCGCGTCCGCGGTAAATCTTTCCTTCAAGCTCCCCAAAGGTTTCTCTCAATTTCAACGCTTCTGCCACTGCGCGCACCGTATCGCCCGGCCCGGCGGGTGCGCGCATCTCCGCCGACGGAATTTGCAAGATCATCGCAATCTTGTTCTTCATTTCCGGCCGCTCGAGCACCAAGATCGCGCCGAGCTGAGTGATCATCTCCAGCAGAATGCCGCAGGGCACGACGAAGAAGTGACTTGCACCGTAGGCCTCGTTCGCCGTAAAGGTCTTGATGCCCTCGATTCGCCGGGCTGGGAGGAATTTCGTAACCCGGTCAATCAACAGAAATGGATAGCGGTGCGGAAGAATCCGCTGAATATCGGATTGATTCATCACAAGATTGAGTCATGGATTCATTGAGTCATTGAATCAATGAAAAAATGACTCAATGATTCAATGGCTTCAAAAGTTCCCGGCTTAGTGACCGGTTCTTGCTGGTCCACTCGCCATCCCGGTTCTGCTCTGCTTCGTACTGCGCCCTCATGCTCTCGAGTTTGGAATCCAGCTCGTCCAGGTAATGCATGGCGAGCGCCTCCGGAAATACCGGTTCTTTCGGCGAGCCGAACTCAAGCTTGCCATGATGGGACAGGATCATGTGTTCAACCCGGTGTTTCAGTTCCGGTGGAAAGTCCGGAATCTGGCGCATCTTCTCACGCACAATCTCGAGGCTGATCTCAATGTGACCCAGCAGGCGGCCGCGTGTGGAGTAGCGAAACGACCGGTTGAAAACGAGCTCCTCGATCTTGCCAATGTCGTGCAGCACCACGCCGGCAAGCACCAATGACCGGTTGAGCCAGGGGTAATGGTCCGAGAGCCGATCGCCAAGCTGCCAGAGCGAAGTGACGTGCTCCAGGAGGCCGCCCAGAAAAGCGTGATGCAGGACCATCGCGGCGGGCGCAAGCTTGTACCGCTCCGCAATGGCCGGGTCACAGACTGTGGCAAGGAGCAACTCCTTGAGCGGACCGCCCTCCATTTGCTCGATCCGCGCCACGAGAGCCGCATACATTTGCTCAGTGTCGCAGCGGGTACGCGGCAGGTAATCGAGGAGGCTGACACCCTCGCCACAGGTATTGCGAAGAGAGCGCACGGCAATCTGGTGCACACCTTGAAATTCTTCCACCGCGCCCACCACCTGCACAATCTCATCCATTCCGGCGTCGAGCTTCAGGCGGTCGCAATCCCACAGCTTGCCGCGCACAGAGCCCGTGAAGTCGCTCAACTCGAGGTCAAGGTAAGCGCTCCCGTTCCGCGCAATCTTGCGTTCTTTATTCAGCAGCAAAAAAGTGGAATTCACCTGCTGGCCGGCTTTGAGATCCCGGACGAAAGTAGCTTTCATTGGATCTCTTGAGCGACCTCTTGGGCAGAGCCGACGGCGCCGGGGTTTACGGCGCCTGAATCCACAAAGCCGGGAGCCAGATAGATATAGCTTTGTTTGCGGAGGGTGGTAAGGTAAGCCCGGAGCGCGGGCTGCATTTTGTGCTCGTAAAGGCCGTTCTCGACCTGCGGCTCCACTTCTTCAAACTTCGGAGCCCCGGGGCTGCGCTGTTCGAGCAGCTTGACGATCATGTAGCTGTTCTGGGTTTTGATAATACTGGAGGTGTCGTTCGGGTCGAGATTCTGAATAGCCTTGGAGATTTCCGGTATTAGCGATCCTGTAGGGAAGAAGCCGACGTCGCCGTTGGTCGTGGCGTTGGGGCCATCCGAATATTTGTGAACCACATCCTGCCATTTCGCGCCATTCTGGACCATGGCATAAGCGGCTTTCGCCCGCTGCGAGGCGCCCGCCTGGCCCCATTTCTGGATTGAAATCTGAATTTCGGCCAGGTCCACGCCCGCCGGCGACGCAAATTCCTTCTTGTGCGCACCAAAATATTTCTTCGCATCGGCCTGCGTCACGATGATGCGTGACCCAACTTGCTGCTCAATCACCTGCTGCGTTAGCAGGTTCCGGCGGATATTATTCTGAAAATCCTCCCAGATGAGCCCCTGCTTTTCGACCTCGTTTTCAAGATCCTGAATGGAAGCCAACCCCATCTGCTTCCGAATCTGATCCAGTCGTTCAACCACCTGCGTTTCCACGCTGATATTTAAATCTTTCGCCTTTTGCACGAGAAGGTCCTGATCGATCATGTCGCGCAGGAGGTTTTTCGAGGCCGCGTTGTACTGCTCTGCGACTTCATCCCCGGAGTGTTGTCGCGCCAGTTGCGCGTGCAACTTCTCCTTCTCCGCGTCAAACTGGCGCTGCGTGATGATTTCTTCATTGACGCGCGCAATGATGCGGTCAATCAACTCGCGCCGGGGAGCCGCAGCCGCGAAGGTCAGAATGCCGCCGCTGAGCGTCGCAAGAATAATTCCAAGGGCGATGGCCTTACTTTTCATATCCTCAATCTTAATGCTCCTGTTGGAGTTCCTGCAAGGCGCTTTTCAGCGCCTCAATGGGGCTGGCGGAAGCCATTCGAAAGCGGAGAGACCCATCGGGCCGCAGAGAGGCATCTCGCCGGCGCCGCACAAAGCTTGTCAGGCTCTCGGGCGCGACGGGCGTTTCAGGGTGAAACCGAACCCACATTTCGTCCTGCTTGCGCTCGACCGACTGCACGAGCATCGCCTCGGCGCTGGACTTAAGAAGCCCGTAGTCCAGCAGTGTCATGACCGGCAGTGGAAGCGCGCCATAACGGTCCGTAAGCTCCGCCTCAAGCTCGGCGCGGGCCTCGACGCTCGAAAGCCCTGAAATGCGCTTGTACATTCGCAACCGCTGCCCTTCGTCGGCAATATATTCTTCAGGAATTTTGATCTCCACTCCCAGGTTGAGCGTCGCATGAACTTCCGGTTTGGCGGGCAGCCCTTTCAGCTCTTCGGTAGTTTGCTCAAGCATTTTCAGGTAGAGGTCCAAACCAATGGCGTTGAGGTGCCCGGATTGCTCTGCCCCCAGAAGATTTCCGGTTCCCCGCAACTCGAGATCGAGTGCGGCCAGCCGAAATCCCGCGCCCAAATCCGAAAATTCCTTCAGCGCCGCCAGCCGCCGGCGGGCGAGAGGAGTAAGAGAGTCCTCTTCAGGGATCAAGAGATAAGCGTAGGCCCGCCGGTCGGAGCGCCCCACGCGCCCTCGCAGCTGGTAAAGCTCGGCCAGCCCGAAACGGTCAGCGCGGTTGATCACGATCGTATTTGCGCGTGGAATATCGAGGCCGTTTTCGATGATCGAGGTGGATACGAGCACATCGTATTCGCCCCGGACAAACTTCATCATTACGCGCTCGAGATCGCGCTCCGCCATCTGGCCGTGAGCCACTCCGAAGCGCGCCGAAGGTGCCAGGCGCTGCAGCATGGCCGCCATGCTGAAAATCGATTCCACCCGGTTATGCACGAAATAGACCTGCCCCTGGCGCTCCAGCTCCTGAAGCAGGGCAGCCTGGGCGAGCCGCGAGGTGAACGGCGCGACGGTGGTTTGGATGGCCAGCCGCCCACGCGGCGGCGTCTCAATCACGGAAAGATCACGCAAGCCGCCGAGCGACATGTGGAGCGTGCGCGGGATCGGTGTCGCGGACATGGTGAGCACATCCACAGTTGCACGCAGACGCTTAAGCCTTTCCTTGGCCGCTACGCCGAAGCGCTGTTCCTCATCCACTATCAGCAGGCCGAGACTCTTGAAACCAACATCTTTCGAAAGCAGGCGATGCGTCCCGATCAGGATTTCTATTTTCCCTTCGGCCGTCTCTTCAACAGTCCTTTTTTGTTCCGCAGGGGAGCGAAACCGGCTGATCATTTCAATGCGCACCGGGAAGGCAGCCATGCGTTCGCGGAAAGTGCTCAAGTGTTGAAAGGCGAGCACGGTGGTAGGAGCGAGCACGGCCACTTGCTTGCCGTCCTGCACCACTTTGAAAGCGGCGCGCATGGCAAGCTCGGTTTTCCCATATCCTACGTCTCCACAGAGCAAGCGGTCCATCGGCTGCGGGCTTTCCAGGTCCTTTTTGATTTCTTCGAGTGCTTTCACCTGGTCCGATGTTTCCTCGTACTCGAATGCGTCCTCAAACTCTTTCTGCCAGGGCGTATCCGCACTGAAAGAGAATCCACCGCTCATTTTTCGCTCTGCGTAGAGCTTGAGAAGCTCTGCCGCCATGTCGCGCAGCGCACGCCTCACGCGGCTTTTTGTTCGCTCCCACGTCACACCACCCAACCGATCGAGAGGCGGTTTCACGCCGTCCGCGCCCGAGCGATACTTTTCCACGAGGTCAAGCCGTTCGAGTGGGACGTAAAGCCGCGCGTCGCCCTGGTAGGTGAGCAGCATAAAATCCCGCCGCTCGCCTGTCACCTCAATTTGGCGCAGCCCCTGGTAAAGCCCGATTCCGTGGTCAACGTGCACGACGTAATCGCCTGCCTTAAGATCGCTCAGGCCGGAAATGAAGCTGGAGACGGCAGACTTCTGCTGCCGAGCCGGCGCCCTCCAGGTGAATTCGCCGAAGAGATCGCTTTCGGCAAGCAGCGCCAGCCGCGATTCCGGGAAGATAGCGCCCTCGGGGAGAGTTCCCTGGGTAATGATCAGCAATGAGTCCAGACCTATGGGCTGCCCTATTTTGCCCTGGCTGACCTTTGGGAATGCCTCAGTTTCGGTGTCGCTGAGCGGCATCCCGTCGACCTTTGGATCGGCGTCTGGCGAGATGCCGGGCTGAAGCCCGGCGCACCCAAACTGAGGCATTACGCTTTTCGATGCCGAAATAGCAGTAAAGGGAATCGCGTACTCTCTCAGTG
>JBOGJS010000046.1:0-9041 GCA_050745365.1 Terriglobia bacterium | reverse complement strand
CGGCTGAACGCCGTGGGCTACTCTCTGCCGGCCCTTCGGGCCTAAAAATGTGGAAAGTTCAGGGAAGGGCAAAGCCCGCTTCCCTGGAGTTTCCACATTCGTTGCAAGCGTCCCGACCCGCTTCGGCTGCTCAAGAGCATGAGGCAGTGCTCGGATGGAATGTGATTGAAGCGCGTGTGCGGCTTGGGGCGAGATTCGCTTGCTGGCGGTGGGCTCGAAGCCCTGAATTATTGCAGGTAGTTGAGGAGCGTATCCTGCGAGATGCGTCCAAAGGCGTCCAGTGCCGAGGTCAACGTATCCTCCGCTTCGACCAGATTGGAGGCAGCCGTCGCGGGGTTCGCAGCGATCAAGTTGCTGGTCTGCTGCGAAAGAGTCAGTTGCTCTTGACTTACATCCGTATTGATGGAGTTCAGCTCATCCAGAGTATTCCCGTAAAAAGTACGCTGGCTGTTAATGTTGTTGAATGCCGATTGGACTTCGCCGAGCGCCGAACTAATATTCGTGCCGGTTGTGAGCGCCGTGCTAAGGGCGTGCAGGGCCTGGAAGATGTCGGCACCGGAACCATTGAAAATGGTACTGCCTGGAACATTGACAGAAACAGACTGGCCGGGTCCCACCTGGACGTTATTCACATCGGAGTTGCCCGTATAGGCTACTCCGGAGGGTGAACTGGCGTCGGTGACGTACGGTTGCGTTGTAACATCCGTTCCCGCAAAAAGATAAGCTCCCTGATAAGACGTGTTGGCGAGGCCCTGAACGGTTTGCTGGATGGATTGGACTTCCTGCGCCAATGCCTGCTGTTCGGATTGTGAGATAGTGCCGTTAGCGCCTTCGGTGCCGAGGGAGATGGCCTGGTTCAGGTTGTTTATGACCGATCCCAATGTCGAGTCCGCTATCTGCAAAACTCCCTGGACCGTGGAGATGCTGGTCTGAAACTGATCGTCGTCGTTGGACTGAGAGGTATTCTCAATCAGCGCGGCAGTGGCAGCAGGATTATCCGAGGGCGAGTTGACGCTCTGCCCGGTTGAGACCTGCTGCAACGCGGTATTCAAACGCTGTTGGTCGTTATTCACGGCGCTGAGCAAAGTCGAAAATAGATCCGGCACAATTCTCAGTCCCATGTTCTTCTCACCTTACACTCATCGGCATTTTTGGGTACGAAGTCTAGGCTAGCCCTAACTTGTTGGCACCATGTCGAGCGTGGTCGAGAGCAATTGCTGCACCACCGAAACCACTTTTGCCGATGCCTCATAAGCCTGCTGGTACATCACCAGGTTTGCAGCTTCCTGATCGATAGAAACTCCGGAAACCGAGGCAAGCTGGTTTTGCAATTGCTGCACCAAGGTGGCCTCGGACTGCTGTTGGCTATTGGCGTAGGACACTTGATTCCCGATGCTGTCAACCAGGTTGGCGTAATAATCCGTCACATCTTCCCCACCGACGATCGGCTGGTTCTGTATGTTAGCCAATGCCACGGCATTTCCATTACTGCCTGAAGTCCCATCCGAGCTGGCCGCGATCTGGGAGGGATTGGTCAAGGCGAGGGAAATGTTGGAGGCTGCGCCCGCCGTGCCGCTAAGAGGAGTAAAGAAGTCCCCACCTGGATTACCAGAAAGGTCGTATCCCGCTTTATTCTGCGTATTCACTGCACTCACCAGGCTGGCCGCAAGCGTATCCAGCGAGTTTTGGACCGACGGAATCATCTGGTCCCGCGCCTGAATCAGCCCGCCGACCGCGCCCTCGGTAATGGTCGAAGTGATGTCATTGCCCTGAGAGTACACGTGCTGGGTGCCGCTGCTAGGGTCGAGTTGAGTTTGGAGATTAAAGCTCTGGTTTCCCACAACGAGCAGCGAACCATTCTGAGTGGTTAGCGTATAGTTGCCGCTCACGTTGTTGGTGACAGAGTTTCCGATGAGATTAGAGAGTTGATTCACCAGTTGAGTCCGCTGGTCGAGTAGCGGGCCTGGAGTCTGATCTGTGGCCTGGAGGGAGGAAATCTGGCCATCGACCTGAGCGATTTGCGAAGTGAGCTGGTTTACCTGGGAGACATCCTGAGTTACCGTCTGGTCGAGCCCGCTCTGAATCTGGCTCAAGCTGCTGGAGGTTTGATTGAAAGTATTGACAAGGTTTTGCGCCGCGGTCAAGACCGCCTGACGTAATGGAACGCTGGTGGGATTTGTGGAGAGGGACTGGAAACTGTTAAAGAACTGGCTCAAGACGCTTTCAAGGCCAACTCCCTGCTCTTCGTTGAACAGCGACTGCACCTGATTGGCCCCTCCAAGGAAGGCATTAAGCTGTCCCTGGATTTGAGTTTGCTGCTGGATTTGAAGCTCAAGGACCGGGTCTCTAATACTTTCTATACTTTGCAAATCTACGCCCTGTCCGAACAGAAGGTCTCCAATCTGGATGGGTGTTTGCTGTTCCAGGTTTGCTTGCTCGCGGGTATAACCCGGCGTATTGGCGTTTGCAATGTTATTGGAAGTGACCTCCAGCGCGCCTTGATCCGCGAGCAGGGAATTCACTGCAATTCCCAGGGTTCCGGATAGGCCGCCCAAGGGTCAATAGCTCCTTCCCAGAACGGACCTAAGCGAGGTGAGGGGTGGCGGGTAAAGTCCGAGACAGTGGAAGACCACATTGGTGAGAATTTTCACCGTTCTCCGCGAGCGACACAGGAACTCGCCATATGCTTTGTTGAGCTTGGCAACGTCCACGCCTGCTGCTCTGGATTCGTCCAAAAGGCGCATGAGCTCGGAGGCCGCTCGGGGTTCATTCCTACTCGCCTCGATTTCGTCCGCCAGCCCTCGAAGCGATTTCTGTGGTGCGAGAGTGCTGAGGGTTCCGGCGATTTCTCGATCCAGCCGGCGAACGTGGGCGCAGATTCGCTCCTTCTGGGAGTCGTGAAGCTGCAACCTTTGGACGTCCAACAGGATCAAGGCCTGCTGCCCCGCCTCGATTTCTCTGGCAAGGTCGCGCAGCGCCTGGAGACGTCCGTCTAATAACGAGGTCAACTGCAACAGGTCCGGCTTCATAAACGACCAACCTTGAGGCGGGGCTGCGGCGACATCTTCCTACGCGTCGAGATCCAACTGGTGCTTCTCTTGACCCTCATCCGGGTTTTCAGAATCTTCCATCTGCTTCGGCTTCTCGACTCGCGGCCGCTTCTTTGCCGCTGACTCGACGTAGGGAGCCTCCTCGGCCGACTGCATCGCCGGTTGGATGCCGAATGTATTCAGAAAATCCGCCATAAACAAAGGCTTCCCTTCCCCAGATATGGCAATCAAGACCCGGAATCGGACGAAGCGCCGAAGAGGTCCGCATGAATCGCATTCGCGATCTGCTTGTTGCTCACCTGGTAGGTTCCGTTGCTCACTGCTTGCTGCAGAGCCTGCACGCGGTCCTGGCGGATACTGGGCAAGCTGGCGAGTTGAGTCGTAAGCGCCTGGATGCCCGTCTCACTTAAAGAAACTTCTACGCCTTGTTCTGTCCCTGCGCTTCCCCCAGATTGGGCAGGTTTATTACTGGCCGAGCGAACCTGCTGTGAGTCTCCTACTTGTGAGCTGGAAGAAGTCGAATTTGGAAAACCGATGTTCATCTAAACCTCCTGGCCGACCTATACAAATATACCTATCGGCCAGGTCTTAGAAGACTTTAATTCAACTGTGACGAAGGCTCGGGGCGAGCGCATGGTACAACATGCGCGCAACGCCAAATCCGCCGGCGCTGGCAATCCCCATTGCGGCGGCCTGGATGCCAAATCCTTGCATCGTTTCGGACCCTGGATCGGTGCTGGGACCCGACAAGCCGAGCCCCTGTTCCATTTGATCCCACAGGTTGGCAATCAAGATCCCCTCAAAATTCCTGCATTCCGCGAGTAGCTTCCTGGCTTGCGGTGTTGATGCTGGCTGAAGGGATGCCTCCGTCGTGTTGTTCCCCAAAGCGAGTGATGCCGGAGTGCCTGTTCCGGCCGAGGCTGTCACATTCGTCATAGCGTCTCCACAGCCGCCTGGAGGCAGCCATCGGCCTTCATTGCCCCCACGATCGCGATGATGTCTCGCGCCGTTGCCCCTATTCCTTGCAGGCCGCTCACCAGATCCTGAACCGTAGCTCCCTGATTCAGCCGAATCTGACGCGCCGTCTGCTCCTGCGCTTGTACGGTGGTTTGGGGCACCACCTGCGTCTGCCCGCTCGAAAAGGCGGGCGGCTGAGAAACTTGATACCGCGTGGTAATCTGAATCGCCAGATTGCCGTGGAATATCGAGCACGCCCCGAGGCTGACGTTTCCGCCCATCACCACCGTTCCGTTTCGTTCGTTGAGGACCACTTTGGCTCTCGTATGAACGCTCACCGGGATCGCATCGAGGCGCGCCAGCAATCGCGGTACGGATCCTGCTCCGCCACCTGGAAGCTGAATCTGGATGCGCCGGCTATTTACGGCCAACGCGATCGGTGAGGCGAAATTGTTGTTAATCGCGTTCGCAACGTTCTCGGCGGTTACAAAATCGGCGTCGTGGAGCAGTAGAGAAAGGTTCTTGAGCTGGCTGAGGTCCAGACCTACCGCTCGCTCGACAAGACCCCCCGAGGGGATGCGTCCCGCGGTGGGGTGATTTATCGTTACTACGTTTCCGTTCGCTCCCGCCGTGTAGCCGCCCAACACGACTGGGCCCTGAGCCACCGCATAGACCTGCCCATCGGGGCCGTAAAGAGGCGTCATCAGCAAATCGCCTCCCTGGATACTCCGCGCGTCACCTGTGGACGCGACATCGACGTCAATCCGCGTGCCGGGCAGGGAAAAAGGCGGTAGCGTGGCCGTTACGAAGACCGAAGCGACGTTCCGCGTGATCACCGACTGCGCGGGAGCCTGCACTCCCATTTTCTGCAGAATATCGATGAGCGTCTGGATTGGGAAAAGGTCTTGCTGCCCATCCCCGGTCCCGCTCAATCCTACCACCAGGCCGTATCCCATAATGTAGTTGTCGCGGATGCCTTCAACGCTGGTGATATCCCCGATATGCACGGTTTCGGGCTGTGCTAGTGATGCGGGCACAGCGGGCGCTGTTTGTGCCGCGCAGGTTGCCGCCGTCGATACAACGAGAAGCCATAAAAACCGTCTTAGTGTTGGCATGGCTATCCTCAGAACCCCACCACCCGCAAGATCGCCCGGATCACCTTATTCGGCGGACGCGTATCATCCGTAATCACTCCCTTGCCGACAACCTGTACGCTCAAATCCGCAAGCGACGTAGAAGGGATGGCATTGCCCGGTCCGATGTCGGACGGTCGGGCAATTCCGCGGAGAACCACCTGCTGAAGCTGATTGTCCACCTCCACCGTCCGCGTGGCCTGGAGCACCAGGTAATCATTAGGCAGAACGGCGACGACGGACGCTGCCACAGCCGTGGTGAGCAACGAAGAACTTTGCGTCTGGGCTTGGCCATTTAGGGCTCTGGCAGAATTGGGTGAGAAGATATTCTGCAAGCCGGCGGTGGGCCCTATTTGACCAAAAAGAGCGCTAATGCCGGAACTGGCTGAAAATGTCCGCGACGTCTTCACGTTGCCGGTGGTTTGCGCTGTGGTCTGCTCAATGATGTTGATCGTCAGAATGTCCCCCAGGCGGTACGCTTTGTCATCTCTCGGGAGGCGGGAAAACATGCCGTTGGGATTCCAAATGCTCCCGGGGGTCTGGCCCGTGTTTGCCACACCCTCCTGCGCCTGCCGGATGTAGTTGGCCAAGCTTTGTTGGAAAGTGACCGGCTGGGCTTTCTTTTTCTTTCTGGCGTAAGCTGCTGCGGGAACGAAAACAATGAGGATCACGAGTGTAGCGCAGAGTTGTTTTTTAACGCTGCGGCTCTTTGGCGGCATCCCTGCGCAAGCGGAGGGGTGATATGCAGTGCCCCCGCTTTCGGGCAAACGACGACGCTGGGTTTTAACCTCGCCCAAATGCCGCAGAGTTTCTGAAAAACGAAACTCTGCGCTACCTTCTCTCAAAGAATTCACGTTGGCCTCTTTCTACTCCGTTTTCAGCAATTGATCCCGGCCCACAACTTTCGCCTCCACCACCCGCCGGCTTTCCACATTTCGAACCCGAACTTCCTGCCCGAGTACACCCTGTTCCAAGGGAATAACAATAGTCTTGATGCTGAAGGCCGAGCTCTTCAGGACGAGGGTTGCCAGCGTGCCCGGCTCAACCAGCGCCGGCTGCGCGAACTGATCCTGGTTGACGGCCTGCCCGGCGTGGAGGGGCGCCCGCGTTTCGAGGCCGGACAAAGTCGAGGCTGTTGTGGTAGGGCTGGAGCTGCTTTGTGTTCCCGGCCTCATCACCACGGCAAAATCGGTTGCTGAGACAATTTCACCGGCCACCAGCGGATGAAGCGCCACGAGAGTGGGCAGCTTCACTTCGTGTGGAATAACCACGGTGAACGGCAGGTTGCCGGGCTCTTTCGAGGTCCAGAGGCGGAAACGCGTTTCATGACGCAGTGGGTCGGATTCAATTCGCAGCACCTCGAGGCCCGGATCGTTTTGAGTCACGTAGACGGGAGTGGAAAACTGGAGGCCCTTGAGATCGAGAGGATCTTTGCCCGCAGGCCCTTGATCGCCAAGCGCCTGCCGAATGGCATTCGCAACCTCCTGTACCGTGATCGCGCGGTGGAAGCGTTCGAGGGCGATTTGGGATGGCAGCTTTAAGACCGCAAGCAACGAGGGGTGGTCCCGCAGCAAAAACTGGAGTTGCTCGCAGTAGAGCAGGCGCGATGCGGCGGGTTGAGGAGCATCGCCTAGAACAATTTTAGCAGCTTCCCAGCGCAACTCGGCAGGAGCGTTGCCCGGCAGAAGATCGGCAAGCGTAAAAGTATTCGAACGGAGAATGACGTGCGTCAGCAGCGGAATACGGGCAGCAGGCGGCATATGGAGAGCCTCCCGAGCCTGCCCCAAGCCTGCCAGAAGCAGGATGCACATGACGAGCCAGGGTCGAAACCGCATGGCTGGCTGTGC
The DNA here is from genome assembly GCA_050745365.1 of Terriglobia bacterium. Lineage (GTDB taxonomy): Bacteria > Acidobacteriota > Terriglobia > UBA7540 > UBA7540 > RH2-MAG17b. Next base: position 2,054 of record JBOGJS010000046.1, on the reverse strand, counting down.
CTTACTGAATGTTATTGAGATCCTGCAGCATCTCATCTGCGGCCTGCACGACTTTGGAATTTGCTTCATACGACCGCTGGGCAAGAATCATGTTGATGAACTCATCCACCACATTCACGTTCGATTCCTCCAGCATCCCTTGTTGCAGAGTCCCTAAACCTTCGGCGCTCCCCGGCGCGCCCACCAGGGGATCTCCCGAAGCCGTGGTGGGTACATACAGATTCCCGCCTATCCCCATCAGGCCACCCGGGTTCGGAAAGAGCGCAAGCTGAATGCTGCCGACTTGCGCGGCTTGGGTCTGGCCAGGCTCCGTCACACTGACGGTGCCGTCCTCCCCGATACTCACATTCGTCGCATTGGCGGGTATGGTGATAGCGGGCTGCACCGGATTGCCATCTGTGGTTACAAGCTGCCGCTGCTGGTTGAGTTGAAACGAGCCGTCGCGCGTGTAAGCAAGCTGACCGGTGGGCGTGAGAATTTGGAAATAGCCGTTTCCCTGAATGGCGAGGTCGTATTGATTGCCGGTCGTCGTCAGGTTGCCCGGTGTGTCGATCACTTCCGAGCCGGCGGATCGTGTTCCCAAGCCAAGCTGCAGGCCGGCAGGAATGGTGGTCTGCTGAGTCATTGCGGAACCTGGCACGACAACGTTCTGGTACATCAGGTCCTCGAATTGAAGCCGGCTGGTGCGAAAGCCGGTGGTGTTGGCATTCGCCAGATTGTTGGCAGTATTTGCCAGGCTCAGTTCCTGGGCGTTCATGCCGCTTGCTGCGGTGTAAAGAGCTCGAAACATTTTTAAAGAGTCCTCCTATTGCACGATCGGCACGCTGCTGATCATCGAGTCGTCAAAAGTGTGATCAAAGGTCGAAATCGCGGTTTGGAGCATCTGCGTCTCACGTTGTAAAAGAATGAGGCTCACCATTTCGCCCATGGCGTTGACGTTCGATGATTCGAGACTTCCCTGGCGAACTCCCGGGTTGGCTGCCGGCTGCTCGTCGACTGCGGGTGCGCTGAAATATCCGTTGCCTTCTGTCTGAAGGCGCGTTCCCGGCGCGAATTGAACGAGCTTGAGCTGGCCCGCGAGCGAGCCATTCACGGAGATGACGCCCCCAGGGCTGATGGAAATAGCTCCCTGCGGTACCTTGATCGGCCCCTCGCCGGGTTTCCCTTTAGGCTTGGGAATCAACCCCATCACCGGATCACCCTCGGAAGTGGAAAGAATGCCGCTGGCGTTCACGTGTAGACTGCCGTCCCGAGTGTAGCGATCCCCAGCCGAAGTCTTTGCGACGATAAATCCTTTGCCCTCGAGGGCGATGTCGAGCGGGTTCCCGGTAGCCTGAATCGGGCCGGTGGCAAAATTCGTAGCGGCTCCTCCAAGCACTCCATAATCATTCACAGCGCGGTTGAGCGGGCTGACGTTCCCATTGCCCATGGTCGCGGTGAGCGTGCGATAAAACTCCTCTTGCGCCTTATAGCCGGTGGTGTTCACATTCGCAAGATTATTAGCAATCAGATCGAGCGCGTCGAATTTTGCAACCAGTCCCGTGACCGCCGCGTAGTAGCCGCTGTACATTTTCTTTTTTCCCCGCCCTTGCTCTTGCAGATGAAAGGCCAAAAACCGGAAGCCTTCCAAAGGAAATGCCTGCCACCTTGCCATTCTGAGGAGTCCGCGCGACGCGGGACGACGAAGAATCCCTGCATTTGCTTGATCTTCTAAATACAAGGACTTTTCGCTCCGCTCTGCATGACTTTCGAAGGAACTTTTCAGCAACCTGCCGATCGAGCTCTTTGAAGGAAATTAAAGTCCCCCCTGTGCGGCGCTGACGGCTTTTTCCCGGAGGTTTTTGCCGAGATCGATAGGCAAACCTGCCACCCGGCAAAAAATGCACCAGGTCAGATGCCGCAAGGAAGCAGGTGCAGAACGATGCGTTCCGAGTAGCTTGCGGGTGGAATCCCGGGAAAACCGGGAACAAAGTTGGGATCGGCTACTGTGGCGCCTCAGAAAAATGTGACATATGTCGGGCCTTCAATGTCATGCTGAGCGTTCACAGCCCCGC
>JBOGJS010000045.1:0-6042 GCA_050745365.1 Terriglobia bacterium | reverse complement strand
CTCATCCGCCCTCCGGAGTTTACCCTGAGCGAAGCCGAAGGGTCGGGCACCTTCTCCCCAGGGGAGAAGGTGGGGAGCCGATTCGCTCCTCTTCGAATCGCCCTGAGCGGAGCGAAGGGGCTCACGGTAAACTCCGCGACCCGGATGAGGGGTCTTGATCGAAATTTTCGAAGCGGGATACACGTGTAATGCGCGTCGGTCATTGCGCCTATCTTTGCAACTCACATCCTCTTCAAAGAATCGCATGCCTGCGTTGGCGCTCCTCATCTTCCGGTGATATCCTAACTAACATGTAATTCACAGCATGCGTGTGGTGATGCTGCTTCAAACGCTCACGCAAAGGGGGTCTCGATAGGAATTCAAAACAGAAAATAACCCATAAATGGCGTGCCCAGCCGCAAAGCTGTTGCGCCCGACGGAGGGGACAAAAATCAAAGGAAGGAGAGTCCAATGAGAAAGCTCGCAGTGCTCATCGTATTCATTTCACTTGGTGTCGCTCCGATGATGGCGCAGTACACGACGGCCAGCCTGGGCGGCACGGTCGTCGATCCCGCAGGCGCGATTATCCCTGGAGCTACAGTGACTGTCCAAAATGAGGGAACGGGACTTGCGAAAACAGCGGAGACAGGCAAGGACGGCAGGTTTCTCTTTCCCGTGCTCCCCATCGGCAGCTATACTCTGACCGTCAAAAAAACAGGATTCACGACGTATGTGCAGAAGGGCATCGTCCTTACCGTGAATCAGGCTGCGTCGCTGACGGCGCGCTTGCAACTGGGCAAAGTCTCTCAGACGGTCCGGGTTTCTGCGAACGCGGCCATGATCACGACGCGCAACGCCACGCTCACGCAGTTGGTTGGCCAAAAACGGATCGTGGATCTTCCCTTGAACGGCAGAGAGCCCCAGGCGCTCCTGTTTCTTGCGCCGGGCGCCGTGAACGAAACAGGGAATTATTGCCTGGTCGCGTGCCAGGGAGGAGTGTATCCGGGCGAGCAGGACGCCAACGTGAGTGGAGGGGGCAATCGCGCCGTCAACTACGAGATGGATGGCGGCGATTACAACGACACCTATTTGAACACAAATCTCCCTTTCCCGAACCCGGACGCCATCCAGGAATTCAGCCTCCAATACGACAACCAATCGGCCCAATACGGGCTCGGCGCTGCAGTGGTTAACATTGTGACTAAGTCCGGCACAAACCAGTTTCATGGCGACGCGTTCGAATTCGTGCGCAATGGCTCCCTCAACGCGAGAAATTACTTTGCCCCCACGCAGGATACCTTGAAGAGGAATCAATACGGTGGAACCATTGGCGGCCCCATCAAGAAGAATAAACTCTTCTTTTTTGGCACCTTTCAAGGAACTCCCACCCGGGAGGCTGCCACCGGGACTATCGCTTTTGTCCCCACCCCGGCGGAACGGGCTGGCGACTTTTCAGCGGTCTCGACTCCACTCATCAACCCGGCCACCGGAGCTGCTTTTCCCAGTAACTTCATCTCCCCCACTCTATTCAGCCCTCCCGCCGTCAAAATGCTTCAGTATATTCCGCCGCCGAATGGGCCTGGAAACCAGATCACGTTCACGGGGCCTAGCTTGGTGGAGAACGATTACCAATGGATGACCAAAGTGAACTGGGTTGGCAGCAAGAATCAGCTCACCGGAAGTTACTTCTGGACTCGCTTCAATGAGCCGCCGGATATCACGACGGCCAAAACTAATCTTCTGGCCGCTTGCCCCAACGGCAACGCCCTGGTTATCCAAAACTTATCTCTGAATGATACGTACGAGGTATCTCCTACGCTGCTCTTCAACACGTGGTTCGGCTGGAACTCGCAGACTGGCGGCTCGCGATCCGGCGCCCCGTTTTCGTTCCCCGACCTGGGCGTCAACACGGCCGCGACGAATCCGCCGGAGCTTTCCCTGTTCGTGGGCGGCTTCTTCAATATTGAGACCAATCACTTCGGCAACTTCAACCGCGGCACCGATACGATCCGGGAAGCTGTGAGCCTGGAGCATGGCTCGCAGGACCTGCATTTCGGGGTTGAGGTTGTCCGATTGCGGAACCAGTTGACCAACGAATTCACGATGAATGCGGAATTCTGTTTCGTTAATTCACTTTCTGGCAACAATCTCTCTGACTTCATGTTGGGAGATGCGACTGATTTTCTGCAAGGTGGCGGGGAATTCAAGAATATGGTGGGTACTTTATGGAGCCCCTATGTGCAAGATAACTGGCGGGTGAACCACCGGCTTACAGTAAATATGGGGCTGCGCTGGGATCCTTTCATTCCCTACACGGAGACGGCGGGGCGCGTGGTTTGTTATATTCACGGAGCGAAGTCCCAGCGCTTCCCGAATGCGCCGGTAGGCATGGTGTTCGGAGGCAGCAATCACGACCCAGGCTGTCCTGCCGCAGGAGCTTATGACAACTGGGAGAACTGGGCGCCCCGGCTAGGTTTTGCCTACCACGTTAAAGGAACTACGGTGGTTCGCGGTGGCGCCGGGTTTTACTATGTCCCGCTTGCAACACACGATTTGAACGGATTTGTGGATACCGCCCCGTTCGGGCCGCGTTTCGACTATGTGGGGGATATCAGTCTGCAGAATCCCTGGTCGAGCGTGGGCATCCCGGACCCCTTCCCTGCCGAATACGGCCCCAGGACGCCGGGTCCTAGCGCCACGATTACCCTTCCCGTTTCCATTTATGCAACCATGCCGCTCGATTATCAACTGCCGCGGACGTTTACATGGAACTTGAACGTTGAGCACCAGTTCGGGAAGAACTGGCTGGCGAGTATCGGCTATCTAGGAAATAATGTAATGCATTTGACGAGCAACGCCCTGGCCTTCGTTGAACAGAACCCTGCGATTTATATTCCAGGGGTTGGGCCGAACGACCAGCCTCTCTCGACCGCGTCAAACATACAGCAAAGGCGCATTAACCCCAATTTTGGAAGCGTGGGCCTTCTCTATGACAATTACTACTCTAACTATAATGCCCTTCAGCTTAATCTCGAAAGGCGCTTCAGCCGCGGGCTTTCGTTCACTGCAAACTATACCTGGTCCAAGGAGTTGGATAACATCGGCTCGCTGATCGACGGCGTGCCCACCACCGATCCCTTTGACGTGGATTTTGATTACGGACCGTCCAATGATAACTTCCCGGGAATCTTCAATTTTTCGGCCGTCTGGAGTGTCCCCACGTTTCACTTGACGGGGGTGGCAGCCGATTTACTGAACAACTGGGAATTGACTTCTATCGCGACGTGGCATTCCGGCTATCCACTTACAATTTACAGTGGTTTTGACAATTCACTGACCGGCGTGGGCGCGGACCGAGCCGATTTCACCGGGACGAGCATCAGCCAGGCCGTCCTTAACCCCGGTCGCTCTCACGGTCAGTTGATCAGCCAATATTTCGACACCTCTCTATTCGCCCCGAATGCGATCGGCACCTTCGGAACCGCAGGGAAAGGAATTATTTCAGGCCCCGGTTATTTTGATACGGATTTCGGCCTGCTTAGAAACATCAAGCTAACCGAACGTGCTTCGCTGCAATTCAGGGCGGAGTTTTTCAATCTGTTCAACAGCGTCAACTTCGGAGCGCCGGATACGAGCGTAGCCGATGGCCCCATCTTCGGCACCATCACTTCCACAGCCCCCGAGCCACCGGGAGGGGGCGGAGGAGCTCCGCGTATCCTTCAATTCGCCTTGAAACTACTGTTTTAGCGCAAACCTGAAGGTAATGCTAGGTAGTGGTAGCCACGGTCAATCGCATTCTGATTGACCGTGGGCCTGTTTCGATTCGTAAAAGCCACGGTCAGCAAAGCCCTGACCCTGACCCTGACGGCTACCCGCTCGGAAGTGGGGTAGCGCAGAGTTTCGCTGTTCAAAAACTCTGCGGCATTTCGTTCGGGATAAACACAAGCCACCTAATGGTACAATCAAAATTTCCATCATGTGAGGGCAGAGTGAACCGCACCGAAATTCTTCAAAAGCATAAAGATTACATTTTCCCGTGCGTCGTCAATTACTACACGGAGCCTCTGATCGCTGATCGGGGCGAGGGGAAATATCTGTGGGACCTGGAAGGCCGTCGCTATCTGGATTTTTTTGGTGGCATCCTCACCCTCAGCGTCGGCCATTGCCATCCAAAGGTAACCGGCAAGATCAAGGCGCAGGTGGACCGGCTCCAGCACACCTCCACGGTGTATCCCAATGAAGCCATCGTGGCCTTGGCGGAAAAGCTGGCCCAGATTACTCCCGGACGTCTTCAGAAGAGCTTCTTCACCAACAGCGGCACCGAGGCCGACGAGGCTGCCGTGATGCTGGCGCGCATGGCCACGGGCAGCTTCGAAGTGGTTGCCCTGCGGCACGGCTATAGCGGCCATTCGCTGCTCACCAAATCGCTCACCGCGCATGCGCCGTGGCGGCGCGGTGGTGTGATCAGCGTGGGCGTTACGCATGCCATCAGCCCCTATTGCTATCGCTGCCCCTTCGGGTTGACGTACCCCGACTGCGGGGTGAAATGCGCGAACGATGTGGAAAACGTGATCCAGACAACCACCTCAGGCCACATCGCCGCCTTTCTCGCTGAGCCCATCCAGGGAGTCGGCGGGTTCATTACGCCGCCCAAGGAATATTTCAAGATCGTTTTCAGTATTGTTAAAAAATATGGCGGGCTTTTCATTGCCGACGAGGTGCAGACTGGCTTTGGGCGCACAGGAAAAAAATGGTTTGGCATCGAGCATTGGGAAGTTGAGCCGGATATCATGACGCTTGCGAAGGGCATGGCGAACGGCGTGCCGGTGGGGGCAACCGTCGCCGCACCCGAAATCGCGGACGCATTTCAGGGCATGACGATTTCCACCTTTGGCGGTAATCCTGTCACCTCCGTCGCCGCTCGCGCTACCATCGAAGTGATTGAGGAAGAGAATCTGCTGGAGAATGCCTCGACCGTGGGCCAGCACTTCCGAACAAAGCTCGAAGAGCTAAAGGAAAAGCACGCGCTGATCGGCGACGTGCGTGGCATGGGGCTCATGCAGGGCGTCGAACTGGTAAAAGACCGCAAGACCAAAGAACCCGCGCCCCAGGAGACAAACCAGGTGATGGAGCGAGCGAAAACTCACGGCTTGCTGGTGGGCAAAGGCGGACTTTACGGCAACGTGTTGCGCATCGCTCCCGCTCTCAACGTAAGTAAAGCGGACGTCGACGAAGCCGTGCGCCTGCTCGACGAGGCTTTCGCGGAAGTGAAAGCATAACGTATTTGGCTTTCGTGCAACAGATGATAGCCAAAGCTCGCGCCGAGCTTCCCGAGGAACGGCTGGCGCGGTGGGCTTCCGTCTGTTTCAGCGCCTCGGCGCTTACTTTTCTCATCTCCATTGCGGCGTCCCAATCATTCCTGGCGTTGGCGGCATTGCTGTATTTTGCATGGCTGCTGAGCGCTCATCCTAAACCCCGCATCAGTTTCCCACCCGTAAAACTGCCTCTTGCGCTTTACTGCATCTTTACCGTCATCTCGATCTTCTTTGCGGAGAATAAGGCCGTCGGCGGATTTGCAGTCCGAAAGCTGGCGCTATTTCTCATCTTGCTGCTCGCCGTCAACCTGATTGTGAGCCTCCGGCATCTCGCCTTTCTCTTGAAAGCGATGTTTGTGGAAGCCGCGGTAGCGGGCATTGCGGGCGCGGCGCAGTTTGTCCGGCAATACCGCGAAGTGCTCATCGAGCACCCGCACCGCATTTATCTCTACATGACCGTTACCCGCATCCACGGCTTTCAGGGCCACTGGATGAACTTCGGCGGGCAGCAGATGCTGATGTTTTGCTCGATTCTCGCCTTTCTGCTGCTGGCGGGCAAATGGAGAATGAGGCCGCGAGCGGCTGTGGCCGTGCCGGACGTCGACACCCGAACGGAGCGAGTGGGCATCACTTCCCCACGCCGGTTGAAGTGGTGGTGGGTTGTGTGCGCCGTCATCGTTCTTTCGATCGTGCTGAATTTCACACGTGGAGTCTGGCTGGGCTGCTTTGTGGGAGCGATCTACCTGGT
>JBOGJS010000044.1:0-21443 GCA_050745365.1 Terriglobia bacterium | reverse complement strand
CGCCGCCTGCGACCTGGCGGAAGTGATTGGCTCGGCCATCGCTCTAAACCTGCTCTTCCATATTCCGCTTCTCGTCGGCGTCTGCCTCACCGCGATGGACGTACTCGCCATTCTGTATCTACAGCATCGCGGGTTCCGCTATCTCGAGATTATTGTTGTCACGCTGATCGGCACCATCGGGCTCTGCTATCTGGTGGAGATTTTGGTGGTGAAGCCGGACTTAGCAGGAGTCGCCAGCGGCCTGCTCCCAAGCCCCGAAATCTTTACGAACCGCGACATGCTCTATATTGCGATTAGCATTCTGGGTGCTACGGTGATGCCCCATAATCTCTACCTGCACTCTTCGCTCGTCCAGACGCGGGCCATTGAGCGTACGCCAGAGGGAATACGCACCGCCATCCGTTACAATTTCCTGGATTGCTGCGTGGCCCTTAATTTTGCTTTCTTCATTAACGCGGCGATCCTGATTATGGCTGCGGCCGCGTTTTATTCGCACGGGCTTCGTCATATGGCAGAGATTCAGCAAGCGTATCACACACTTTCTCCCTTGGTTGGCGCGCCGGTGGCGAGCCTGCTTTTCGCGCTGGCTCTGCTCTGCTCCGGGCAGAATTCCACGCTGACCGGGACGCTGGCCGGCCAGGTGGTGATGGAAGGCTTTCTGCACATTCGCCTCGCGCCCTGGATGCGGCGTCTCCTGACGCGGATGCTGGCCATCGTACCCGCCATCGCGGTCGTCGCGCTGTACGGCAACGCCGGAACGGCGCGCCTGTTGATCCTGAGCCAGGTGATCCTCAGTCTCCAGCTTGCCTTTGCCGTGTTTCCGCTCGTGGCCCTTACCTCGGATCGTAAAAAGATGGGTAAATTTGCGAATGCTCCCTGGCTCAAGAGTCTTTCGTGGTCCGCCGGAATAATCATCGCGGTTTTAAATGCTTACCTTCTTGTGTTGTTATTAAAATGAGCATGTTCAAAAAGATTCTCGTCGCTCTCGATCACAGCCGGGCGGACGCAGTGCTGCTTTCGTATGTGAAGCAATTGGCGCATCTGACCCGAGCGGAGATCCTACTGCTGCACGTTTCAACCGGATGGAAAGCACAATGGCAACAGGATCTCAACCTGAGCGATTCGGAAGAGATTCAGGAAGATCGCGCCTATTTGGAGCATGTCCAGGATAATCTCAAAAACGAAGGTTTCCGCGTGATTGCGCGTCACGCTTCTGGCAAGCCGTCCGTAGAGATCCTGAAAGCGGCGGCAGAGGAGCGCTGTGACCTGATCGCAATGGCCACTCACGGCCACCGATGGCTAAGCGACTTGATTCATGGCACCACGATTACTCAAGTGCGACACTTTACTGAGGTTCCTGTCTTCCTGGTTCGAGCCAATCCCGAGGGGCCGGACAGCGCGAATGAATGCTGATTCGCGGCGGAGCAAGAGCGGGCAGGTCAGCATTTTCCGCAAACTACGACTGAAAGCGTATGCATGATCGAGAGAACATGAGCGGGGCGCTCGCAGCAGTTCAGCGAGCGGATTTTCCGGAGGCTATTGAAATCCTCCAAAGAGTGCTGGCGCAGGATTCGAGCAACGCGGAGGCTTGGGAACAGCTCGGAGTATGCTATCTCGAGACCCGGCAGCCGGAACTGGCCCTGGAGGCTTTGACGCGCGCCCTGAAGGCCGGTGCCGAAGGGGCAATGACGCACTGTCTTCTCGGGCATGCCTACGGCTCTATGGGTCGGCTCGAGCCGGCTGCGGCTTGTTACCGCAATGCCCTCAAAGCGGATCCAGGGCACGTGAAGGCAGAAGAGTTTCTCATCAGGGCCGAGTCACTGCTCGAGAGTCGAGAGCATTATCGAAACGCTCTGAAGCTGCTTTATGTCGCCGAACCTAGCGCGCGAGATTTGAACCTGGCTCTCCGGGATCTGGTTCAGTCTGTTGCAATTTTCAGTGACTCCCCGGCACGCGACAACCTGCGCGACTGCGCCCGCAAGCTTTTCGCCCTCCGAACTGAGTGGCTCATCCCCCGCCCCGTCGCGGCCGACCGCGCGCCCTGGAGCAAGGCTTGCGAGCAGGGCTATTTGTGCATCGGATTCGGTAATTGGCAGGGTGCGCGGGCGGCCTACGAGACGGCTCTCGCCTACGGTGCCGGAGACGCCTTCGTGCACCATGCTCTGGGATTCTGCTTTGTGGAATTGGGTGATCTTGGCGACGCCGTCGATGCGTGGCTGCGGGTGCTTGAATTAGATTCGGAATATGATTTCCGGCGATTCGGACGGGTTGTGCAGGATTGATGACGTCACTTTCGCGCCAGTCCGTGTTGCCTTCTAACGCTTGTAAAGCATGAAAAAGGAGCGTATGGCCTCAACACCGAAGCAAATTTCCGGCCTTCTTTATTCGGGAGGCAAGCTGATTCGAGCCGAAAACCGTGCGGCCACCGACTTGCGCACATTAGAGATCATCCCTCATTTTATTTCCTGCGCCGAAGGATCGGTGCTGATGCGCCTGGGCGAGACGCGAGTCATCTGTACCGCTTCCGTTGACGACGGAGTGCCACCTTTCCTGAAAGGTTCCGGCAAAGGCTGGATCACCAGCGAATACGCAATGATCCCGCGCTCGACCGAAACACGCACGGCGCGGGAAGTGGTGAGGGGCCGCCAAGCCGGAAGGACTATGGAAATCCAGCGGCTCATCGGCCGCGCCCTGCGCGCCGTCACCAGCCTTGAAGCCCTTGGTGAGCGGACCGTGTGGATTGACTGCGATGTGATCCGCGCCGATGGCGGCACACGCACAGCTTCCATCACGGGCTCGCTCGTCGCCTTAGGGCTGGCGTTTCATAAGCTGCGGGAAGTAGGCGTTCTCAAAGTCAACCCACTCAGGGATTCGGTCGCCGCCCTCAGCGTCGGCATCGTGGCCGGCGAACTGCTGCTGGACCTTGACTACGCGGAAGATTCCCACGCCGAGGTAGACATGAATGTAGCCATGACGAGCTCGGGCGAGCTTGTCGAAGTGCAAGCAACAGCGGAACGCCATCCCTACACCGTGGCGGACCTTAACCGGCTCATCGAAGCGGTGATACCCGGCATCGAGAAGCTTTTGGCCGCGCAGCGCTCGGTTTTGGGCGACGGCGCCCCCAACGTCGGGGGACGGTGAAGTTAAGACTGTGAAATCCTCAAGCCAAAGCGAAAAGACACCAACGCTCGCAAACTATAATCCTTGGTGACCTGGCCAGAGGCTGCAGAAAAATGCCGCGGCCAGAAAAGCACTGGTACCTTCACCGATCGCGCGATGCTCCGAATGCTCTATCTCGCTTCGAGAAACTCCGGCAAGCTGCGCGAGTTTCAGGCCCCGGCCCTTCCTCGTGGTATTCTGGTAGAGCAGTTGCCAGGCATTTCTCAACTGCCTCCCTGTATTGAGGACGGTAAGACCTTCGAAGCAAATGCCCGGAAAAAGGCTCTGCACTATTCTTCTTTTACGGAACACCTCGTCTTCGCGGATGATTCCGGGATTTGCGTGGGCGCGCTCGGTGGCGCTCCGGGCGTTTATTCCGCTCGTTTTGCCGGCCCTCACGCTACGGACTCAGCCAATAACAAAAAACTGATCGAGGAACTGACGAAGCTCCTGAACGGCGGCCGGGCCGACCTGCGCCTTCCATCGCCCCTCGGCAGCGCTTTCCGCGCGCACTACGAATGCGTTATCGCCCTGGCACAAAAGAAGACGCTTCTTGCGACGGCGCAGGGACGGGTGGAGGGCGGCATCATCACTACGCCGCAAGGCCAGGATGGCTTCGGATATGATCCCTATTTTTTTTATCCTCCCTTAGGCAAAACTTTCGCGGAAATCAGCGCGGAAGAGAAATTTACGATTTCGCACCGAGGCGTAGCTTTTCGCCGCTTTCTGGAGCTCCTCGGCCGAATTTGACGAAAGCGATTTCATTTGCGGTTTTGCCGCGCTGTTCGCCCGACGCAAATCCAAAATCCAAACTTGGAAAAATCAGGGTTCCGTCAAAGTCCGGTTTGTCGCAAACCTTTGAACCTCGTCATTCCGAGCGGAGCGAGGAATCTCGCCCGGCGCGCGTTCCAGCGAAAGGCCGCGGCAAGATTCCTCGTCGCACCGCTCCTCGGAATGACGTTTGCCTGCTGCCCTGCCGCGCTAGAAAATCGACTTTGACGTGACCCTTATGGAAAGATGAACATCCATTGACATCGATCGCTTCAACGCATAATGTAAGCGTTTCGCTAAATTGACGAGTGAGGGCATCAAGATGAGCGGGCTGGGTGTAGGTGTGATCGGGGTAGGAACCTTGGGAAAGAGGCACGCGGAAAATCTCCGCTTCCTAATCCCGGAGGCTCGGCTGGTGGCGGTTGCCGATGCTGACGGCAAGCGCGCCGCCCAGGTCGCCGCCGAGCTAGGCGTCGAGCACTCTTACGACCGCATTGAAGGGCTCCTGGCCCGAAACGATCTCCACGCGGTGGTGATTGCCTCTCCCTCCAAATTTCATGCGAGCGCGACAGAAGCTGCCGCGGCCGCCGGCAAGCACGTCTTTTGTGAAAAGCCCGCCGGGCTGACGATCGAGGAGGCCGAGGCCGCGATGAAAATGGTGGCAAAGGCAGGAGTGCAGCTCCAAATCGGATTCATGCGGCGGTATGATCCCGCCTACGCGACGGCAAAAAAGAGGATTGAAGCCGGTGAGATTGGCGACCCCGTGATCTTCAAGTCATTGGGCCGGGATCGCCAGCCGCCGCCGCTCAGCTTTTTCCAGTCGGGAATCAATGGAACGCTGTTCGCTGATTCGGCTATCCATGATTTTGATCTGGCGCGCTGGCTCATGCGCGATGAGGTATCTGAAGTGCAGGCGGTTGCAGGGGCCGTCACGTGCCCCGAGCTCGTCAAATTCGGCGATGTCGATTCTTGCCTTGTGAACTTGCGTTTTACGCGAGGCGGAATCGGGAACGTTGAGGCATTTCGCCAGTCGCGTTATGGCTACGACATTCGCACCGAAATTGTGGGCACCCAAGGAACCTTGCAAATTGGTTATTTACGCCAAACCGCAGCGCTTGTGCTTACGGCGAGCGGTGCGGCCTATGATGTGGTTGACCATTGGCTTGTCCGCTTCCGAGAGGCCTATCTGAACGAGCTTCGCGATTTTGTTCAGGCGATCCTTGCCGGAGGCCCTGTAAAGGTATGCGGAGAAGATGGTTGGCAAGCGCTCAAAGTATCTCTAGCCGCCGAGCGCTCCTATCGAGAGTCGCGGTCTATCAGTCTGGATGGGGCAGCCTCTGCGCCCCGAACCGGCACCTGAGAAGGTGTGAGTAAATCCGCGGCGACTGTCATCCTGAGCGCAGCGAGGATCCCCCGTATTTGTAAGCTCAAGCAAGTACAGGAACTCTTCGTCGCCTGTCGCTCTGCATGACATGCCGCCTGCTCCGCGTGAGAAAAACGACCCCTCATCCGCCATCCTACGTCGGGCACCTTCTCCCCAGGGGAGAAGGTGGGGAGCGTAGCGACCCGGATGAGGGATCCCGATCGAAATTTACCGCGTCTCCGCGCTACGCTTCGTCATGCCCCACGATTGGCAGCCGAAGGCTGTGGACGCTCAGAGTGACAGGCGGCGACTTTTGTGCAACAAATTCGAATTTATTCAGACGTTCTGAAAGAGGGGCCTCACGCCGAGGTTTTCCCGGGCGGGCGACCTCGTTAAGGCTTGGTAGGTACGGAACTGGAAGACCCCGCAAAATAAGTCGGGTCCATCCATACCGGAGTCGTCTTTTTCAGGTTTTGGACTGCTAAATTCAACTTCTGCTGGCGAAGGGCGTTTTCAATTTCAGGGGTTGCATCTTTAATATCCACTTGTGAACGCTTTTCAACCTGGAAGAAGACGATCGCGCTGGGCGTATCTTGAATGGGAGAGACTTCTCCATCCTTCATCTGGAAAGCCGTTCTCACCCAATCCGGGATCGCTGTGGTATTTTGAATCGTCTGGGGCGTCGTCTGCACGACAACCTGGTTGGGAACAGAAAACTCATGAGCTACTTTCTGAGGGTCTTGCCCCGCCACCAGGGCCTTCCGGATGGCCTCTGCTCTCGCCCGCGCTTCCACCGCGGTGAAACCCGCATTGCTTCCTTCTGCTTTTTTGCGTATGACCACAGGCCGGATCTGGGCTTCCTGAAACTCGGACTGATGAGTTGAATAGTACCGGTTCACTTCATCAGGACTCACTGCCGCTTTCTGCTCAAGATTCCGGTATTCCAGTTCCGCCAGGAGATTGGTGCGGCTTTGATTCAACGCTCTCCGAAACGCCTGAGTAGCATCCAGGTGCTGGCTTTGGGCTGCCTGCGAAAGCACCAGCATGTTGGCATACCATTGGCCGAGAGAACGCCGACCTTGTTTCTCCACCTGCTCCCGCTGCTGAGGGTTAAGCGACTTCATAAGAGAATCGATGTCGGCTTGCGTCACCTGCTCGCTGCCTACCTTCATGACAACTTTCCTGGAATCTGCTGACTCGGAATTCGTTCGCGAAGCCTGAGCGCACGCGCCCGTCACCATTCCGAGAACAAGAAAAGCAGTAATCATACAAACTGTCGGGTAAAATCGAATCTTCCTCATACTTCCTCATCTCTCCGGACTGTAAGTATAAACCTTATTACTCTATCATTAAAAACTGCGCAAATGAATATTAAGTGGAGTCAGGGCTTCGAGAATTTTCCCCGAGAGGGCAGCAATCTCCTCACCCCCGAGCGTATGATCGTAGCTTTGAAAAGTCACTCGCAGCAGGAGGCTATAATGTTCTTTGGCGAGCGGAGCTCCGCGAAACAACTCCACGGGTCGGAAGTTAAGGATTTCCTGAAGCTTAATCCGCTCAATCGCTTCCGAGATCTGACCGTAGGGCATTTGGGAAGGAACCATTAAAGAAAAATCGCGTTCCACAAAAGGGAATTTTGGGAAATTGTGGAAAGACTTTGACCTTAGAGGAAGCTCGAGCAGCCGCTCCAGGTCAAGCTCCGCCAGCCAGACCGGGCGTCGCAGCTTATACCGCTGGCTAATGGTTCGAGCGAGTTTGCCGAACTTCACAAGGCTAAGTTCGCCGGAAAAATACTGACCCTCCACGCCGCTTTCATAAGCGCCTCCGGCTCCTGCCGAAAAGTTGAATTCGCCAAAGCCCGCAAGCAGCGTTTCCAGGTCTCCTTTGAGATCAAAAAAGTCGAGGGCCTTTCGATCGTCGTGGATGGATGCGGCGCGGCGGTCGCCTGTGAGACCTAGAGTGAGCACACGGTACTCTGCCGGCTTGCCATTCTGCCCTATATAAATTTTGCCCATTTCAAAGAAGCGTAGCTCTTCAAGGCCGTGGTCCAGGTTCCGGCGGAGGGCGGCCAGCATGCTGGGTATCATGCTCGCGCGCAAAGCTGAAGCCTCCTGGCTCAGCGGATTTTCCAGCACGACAGGTTGCGCGCTGCTGAACTGCGCGTTCTCCTCAGGATCGATCATCGGAGAGGTGATAATTTCCCGGAAACCCAGGCTGATCAGTATTTGCGAGAGGAGCAACTCCTTTTCCCTGAGCATGTCGCGCTCCGTGCGCAGCGGGGCAGGGACAAGGCGCGCGGGCAGGCGGTCATAACCGAAATGGCGCGCTACTTCTTCGATCAGATCCACCTCCCGCGTCGTATCCAGCCGGAATGAGGGCGGCATCACGCCCCATCCTTCGGTCCCATGCCGGTCCACAGCAAAACCCAGCGAGCGCAAGATGCGTTCTACATCTTCCCACGGAATCTCAGCACCAAGAATGCGGCGGATTTCCACCCGTCGCAGATTGATTTTTTCACGTCGAAGCGGCTGCGGATAGATATCCACCATCCCCCGGAGGATCTCGCCGCCGGCAAGCTGCGCAATCAGCTCGGCGGCGCGGTCGAGCGCCCTCGGCGCCATCTCGATGTCCGCGCCCCGCTCGAAACGGTGTGAAGCCTCCGTATGCAAGAGTTGTGCTTTCGCGGTGCGGCGAATAGAGAGTGGATCAAACCAGGCGCTTTCAAGTAGCACCGAGTCCGTAACAGCACCGATGGCCGAATCCTCACCGCCCATCACTCCTGCAAGTGCTACGGGACGCTCTGCATCTGCAATCACGAGGTTTTCAGAGGTCAGCACGCGATCGACGCCGTCCAGGGTCTTCAACGTTTCACCGGTTCGCGCCTCACGCACCAAGATCTTTCGTTGCCGCAGACGCGCGAGATCAAAAGCATGGAGAGGATGACCCAGCTCCATCAGCACGTAATTCGTCACATCCGCGACGTTATTGATCGGCCTGATGCCAACGGCTTCCAGGCGACGGGCCATCCATTCGGGCGAGGGCCTCACGTGGATATCACGGATCACGCGCCCGCAGTAACGCGAGCAAAGCTCCGGATTCCGAATTTCGATAGAAACCTCGCTGGGGGTCGCGGCCCCGGACTCATAGAGAACCGTCTCCAGCCTCTTGAGCGGCTTCCGGATGGCGGTTGCGATTTCGCGGGCAACGCCGCAATGGCTGAGGCAGTCGGGACGGTTGGTCGTAACCTCAAGGTCGAGAATCCAATCATTGCCGATCTCGAAAGCGGATTCCACACTCAGCCCAACCATTGTGAGAATGGTTTTTAGTTCACGCGGATCCGCGGGGATATCTACGAATTCTTTAAGCCAATTGCAGGAGACCTTCATGAGCGATTGAATGATTGGGCCATTGAATCAATGACGCGATGAAAAATTATCTTTTAGAATTGTTCCAGAAGCCGCAGGTCACTTTGATAAAAGAGCTGAATGTCGTTGATGCCATACCTCATCATGGCATAGCGCTCCACGCCCAACCCGAAGGCCCAACCCGAATAGCTCTGAGGGTCGATGCCTCCGTGCCGCAAAACTTCCGGGTGCACCATGCCGCATCCCATCACTTCGATCCATCCCCCCTGCTTGCAGATACGGCATCCTTCGCCACCGCAGAAAGTGCAATTGATAGCGACTTCGCCGCTGGGTTCCGTGAAAGGGAAATAGCTGGGATAGAAACGGGTACGGGTCTGCTCTCCGAAGAACCGGCGGGCGAAGAAATCGAGTGTGCCTTTGAGGTCCGCGAAGCTAATGTGGCGATCGACGGCGAGGCCTTCGATCTGGTGAAAGACTGGCGAGTGAGTTGAGTCGGGATTATCCCGTCGATAGCATTGACCCGGAATGATGATGTAAACCGGCGCGCCGCGTTTTTCCATCGCGCGAATCTGCACGGGTGAAGTGTGTGTACGCAGGACGGTCTGCGGGTCAATGTAAAGTGTATCCCAGTCGTCGCGCGAGGGGTGGCTTTCCGGAATGTTCAGCGCGTCGAAATTGTAATAAACGCTTTCGATCTCCGGGCCGGTCTCGATGGAGAAGCCCATCTCCAGAAAGATGTCTTCGATCTCGCGTTGCACTTGAGTGATGAGATGCAGCGAGCCCAGCGAGCGGCGGTAGCCAGGAAGCGTGAGGTCCAGACGTTCCGGCGCGGACGTGTCACTCCCGGCGGCGACGCGGAACTGTTCAAGCCGATCTTCGATATGGCTCTTGAGGTCGTTTAGAAGTTCGCCAACCACACGCTTCATATTTGAAGGAGCCGGCGCGAGCCAGTTTTTCGAAATTGAGCTGACTACGCCTGACTTTCTTCCAAGCCATGCATCATGGATCAGCTTGTAGTTCGTCGTATCGGGAGCTTTGGCGTTAAGTTGGTGGTCAAACCTTTCCCGGAGCTTTGCGAACTCGGACTCGATGGCCGGGGCGTCCGCTATGGCCAAATCCGCCAAGGTTTTCTGGGTTGGATTCTCGATGTCCGCCATGAAGAGATGGTCGTTGGCGCTGGTGCGCGGCGTGAGCCAAACGTGGGTTTATCCCCAGGGTGTGGGACCAACTTAGCTTGCGGCCGGCTGATTTTCGAGCGTTTTCTTCACGTTCGCGGCAAGCGCGCCAAATGCTACCGGGTCACGCGCGGCTATTTCTGCGAGTGATTTACGGTCCAGTTCCGAACCTGCCATCTTGAGCCCATGCATCAGTTGGCTGTAGGTCAGGTCATGCTGGCGGGCGGCAGCATTGATGCGCAAAATCCAGAGCCGGCGAAAATCGCGCTTGCGCCGGCGACGGTCCCGGTAAGCAAACCGGCCGGCGCGATCCGCTGCCTCCCTCATGGAGCGATATAACTTGCTTTTGGTGAGAAAATAACCCTTGGTCAGCTTGGAGAGCTTCTTGCGGGTGGCGCGGCGCACACTGCCACGCTTAACTCGAGGCATGGGTTTACTCCTTTCGTCGCACTTTGATTCGGGGCGGAAAAGCAGGTGCCAGGTTTCAGGTATTACGTGTCAGAAACCCCGCAACAGGCAATTTTTCAGTGACACCGGACACCTGGAACCTGACACCTGCTTCTGAGAAGGCACCCAGCCATTGGCCTTCCCGCACCCGGTAAAACAGGTGCCAGATGTTAGGTGTCAGGTGCCAGAAGTACCGCAACAGGCAATTTTTCAATGACACCTGAAACCTGGCACCTAACACCTATCTTCCATAGGGCAGCATGGCGCGGATGCGGCGAACGTCCGAGTCTGACACCAGCGTGCTTTGGCCCAGTTTCCTTTTTCGCTTGCTTGCTTTCGAAGTGAGAATATGACGGGCGTAGGAATGCCCGCGCAGAACCTTTCCACCCGCGGTAAGCTTGAACCGCTTTGCGGCGCCCTTGTGGGTTTTGAGCTTTGCTTTGGCCAAAACTATCCTCCAGTATTTCCTGCGGGCCGGGCCGCTGATACGCCGGCGGGCTCAGGCAGCGGAGTGGCTTTCGGCGCCGCCACGGGAGCGGTCACTGCGCGCGGCTGAGCGGCATGAGCTTTGGCTGCCCCAGGCTTCTTCGGCGCCAGAATGGTCGAGAGGTTCGGGCCCTCCTGTCTCGGACGTGTTTCCACCGTGCCAATTTCCGCAACCTGCTCAATCAGCCGGGTCATCATCTGCCAGCCGATATCGCGATGGGCCATTTCGCGGCCCCGGAAGGCGATGGTTGCCTTCACCTTGCTGCCTTCCTGAAGAAATTTTATGATGTGGTTCTTCTTCACGTCAAAGTCGTGCTCACCCGTCCGCGGCCGAAACTTCACTTCCTTCAGCTCCACGGATTTCTGGTGCTTGCGCGCGTCATGCTGGCGCTTGCTCTGCTGGTAGAGATACTTGCCGTAGTTAATAATCCGGCAGACGGGAGGCGTGGCGCGCGGCGAAACCTCCACCAGGTCTAAGCCTTTTCCACGGGCAATTTTGACGGCCTCCCACGGCGGCATGATGCCGAGCTGCTTACCTTCATCATCCACCACGCGGATTTCCCTGGCCCGGATTCTTTCGTTTATTCGAACAAAACGGTCAGCGATAGACGTTTCCCTCCCGGCGATCGAACAGCCGCAGCAGATAAATTGTTGGAATAACTCTGAAACCCATGAGTTGCGCGTTCCAGCGGCTCTCAAAGCGTCGCTCGGCTCCGGCGGCGATCGTTTGCCTCGCGAGCCAACGTGCTCTTAGCTTACCATTTCACGGCGCGGGTGTCGATAAGGTCGCGCAGATGTCCGACAAATTCGGTAAGGGGTTGCGCGCCGGCATCACCGCGGTCCCGCCGTCTCACTCCGACGCTGCCCGCTTTCGCCTCGCGGTCGCCCGTAATCAGCATGAACGGGATCTTGCTGAGCTGTGCGTCGCGGATGCGCGCGCTCAATTTCTCATTCCGGTCATCCAGGCGAACCCGGATTCCGGCGCGGCCAAGCGTTTCCGTAACCGTCTGGGCATATTCCAGGTGGCGCTCGGCGATGGGAAGCACAACAGCTTGCACCGGCGCCAGCCACACAGGGAACGCTCCTGCATAGTGCTCGATCAACACTCCGAAAAATCGCTCGATGGAGCCGAGCAGGGCACGGTGCAACATGATGGGCTGGTGCGCGTGCCCGTCCGCGCCCACATATTCCAGGCCAAAACGCGAGGGCAGCAAGGAATCGAACTGCACGGTTGAAAGCTGCCAGGAGCGGTTCAGCGCATCCACCAACTTGATATCAATCTTCGGACCGTAAAATGCCGCCTCGCCCACCATGCGCTTATAGGGAATGCCGCGGCTTTGGAGCGCGGAGTCCAGCGCGCGCTCGGCCATCTCCCACTGCTCCGGCTCGCCAAAGTACTGTTCGCGTTTTTCCGAATCCCAGGTGGAAAGCTCCACTTCAAACTTCTCAAAGCCGAAGGTGCGGAGCACAATCAGCGCGAAGTCCACGCAGGCGGCCACTTCCGACTCCACGTTTTCGGGGGTTGCGAAGATGTGAGCGTCGTCTTGCGTAAACCCGCGTACACGCAACAGCCCGTGCATCACTCCGGAGCGCTCGTAGCGGTAGACCGTGCCGAACTCGGCCAGCCGCATCGGCAGCTCCCGGTAACTGCGCCGCGCGGCCTTGTAAATCAGGATGTGGAATGGACAATTCATAGGCTTCAACTGATACTCGGCGTCTTCCAGTTGAATGGGGGTGAACATATTTTCACGATAGAAGTTCGCGTGCCCGCTGGTCTTCCACAAATCGAGGCGGGCCACGTGCGGCGTATACACGAGCTGGTAGCCCTGCTTGAGCAGCTCGGCGCGCATGAAATCTTCAATCTCTTTGCGGATGATCCCGCCGTTCGGATGCCAGAAGATCAGCCCCGGCCCCGCTTCATCCTGAATACTGAAGAGGTCCAACTCCTTGCCGAGACGCCGGTGGTCGCGCTTCCGGGCTTCTTCGAGTTGCTCCAGAAACTGGTCTAGTTCCTTTTGGGTAAAGAAAGCCGTACCGTAAATGCGCTGCATCGGGCGGGAGTGCTCGTCGCCTTTCCAATGCGCGCCGGCTAAACTGAGCAGCTTAAAAGCCTTGATGCGTCCTGTTGAGGGAATGTGAGGGCCCCGGCAAAAATCGAGGAACCCTCCCGTGCGATAGGCGGAAAATACAGGCTCGGCCTTCTCCTCAATCAATTCACACTTCAGGAATTCACCCATCTGCCCGAAAATTTTTAGCCCTTCTTCTTTGGGAAAGTAGACTCGCTCGTAGGCAAGGTCGGCCTTGACCAGTTCCGCCATTTTCTCTTCGAGCTTTTTCAGGTCGTCTTCTGTGAAGGGTTTCTCACGGTAGAAATCGTAAAAGAAGCCGGTTTCGGTGGGAGGTCCAATTCCGGGGTGGGCGTCCGGGAAAAGATCGAGAACCGCCGCGGCCAGCAGGTGGGCGGAAGAATGGCGGTAGACTTCCAGCCCTTCTGACATTTCCGGCGTGATGAACTGAATGGCAGCGGCTTCGTCGATCGGCGAAGCAAGATCCACCAGCCTTCCGTTGAGCCGGGCGACCAAAGCTTCAGCGGCTAGACGCGGACCCACGGACCGGGCAACTTCGAGCGCAGTTATCCCCTTGGGGAACGCGCGAATTTCGCCATCAGGAAAGGTGAGTTGAATGTTCTCCATGCAGGAATGCAAAAACACCAACTTAGCAGAAAGAGGCGCCGGGGGTCAAACAGGTAGCAGCGCGCGGGTGCTGCCCGCTACTCCGGCATGGTTCCAGAAGCGGCAAGCCGAGCCACGGCATGAAGCAGGTCATATTTGGTCAATATTTCATAATGACGTCCCCCGACGTTTACAAAAACAGCCGGGCACTCGCGGGTAATGTAGGTAGTAATCTGGTCCACGGTCGCTTCGGGACGAACAATGGGAAAGGGTGCACTCATCACCTCGCGCACCACCACCTTGCTCAGGTCCTTACCTTCCAGCGCAAGGCCCAGAATTGCATCCTCGTAGATCGCCCCCGCCGGCTCGCCACCGTCAAATACCGGCAATTGGGAGAAATCGTGGAGTTGCATGAGCGCGAGCGCTGCGGAGACAGGTTCGGAAGGAGCCACTTTCACCAATTCCCGCCGCTCGCCGCGACGGACTTGAAGAATCTCCCGAGCTGTCCAAGGAATAGAGGATTCGAGATAACGGTTGTCCTTCATCCACTCGTTGTTATAAACCTTGCTCAGATAGCGCATCCCGGTGTCGGGGATAAACACCGCTATAAAATCCTTATCGGTGAGGGAAGGCCACACTTGGGCAGCCGCGGCCATTGCCGTGCCTGCTGAGCCACCCGCAAAAATCCCTTCCGTGCGGGCGAGTCGTCGTGCCCACAGGAACGAATCCTTATCACTGACCCTACGCACGTCGTCGATCACGCTAAAATCGAGCGTCGTAGGAAAGAAGTCTTCGCCAATGCCTTCTACTTTGTACGTCTCCGCCCTGGGCGTCGAACCGGAATGGAAAAAATCATAAAGGATCGAGCCGGCAGGATCCGCACCAATAATCTTCACGTTTGAATTCTTCTCTTTGAGATAGCGGGCGATCCCGGTGATGGTGCCGCCCGTCCCCATGCCGGCAACAAAATGGGTGATCAGCCCCTCGCTGTCTTCCCAGATTTCTGGCCCCGTCGTCCGGTAATGAATCTCGGGGTTGGTCGGGTTGTGATACTGGTCTGGATGAAACGCGCCGGGAATCTCGTGGGCCAGGCGGTCGACTACTGAATGGTAGCTGCGAGGGTCATTGGGTTCTACCGCCGTGGGACAGACAATGACGTCGGCTCCCACCGCCTTCAGCGTGTCCACTTTCTCCTTTGACTGCTTGTCGGCCATGGTAAAGATCGCCTTATAGCCTTTCACGGCGGCCACGAGCGCAAGGCCCATGCCGGTGTTTCCGGAAGTGCCCTCCACAACTGTTCCGCCGGGGCCGAGCTGGCCCTGGCGCTCCGCTTGCTCTACCATCGCGATGGCGATGCGATCCTTTACACTTCCCCCAGGATTTAGATAGTCGCATTTGGCGTAGACACTGGCCGCTGTACCGGCAACGCAGCGGTGAAGCCGGATGAGCGGAGTGTGGCCAACAGCTTCGAGAATGGTTTCGTACCGCATGGGAGAATCCTCCGGACGGAAACAACCGCACCGATTATAGCCTAAGTGGGTCAAGACAAGTCGGCAGATGACTTGAACTGGACAAGTACAACAGATAAGGTAGAAGAGAGGCTGAATGAGACGCGGCGCAACTTGTCGCGTTCTCAGTTCGCCGCGGGAGTTGTTACCGTAGGTAAAGCTTTCTTCTACCACTCGTACAACCTGTGGTCCAAGGCAAAAATCGTCCAAAACGTCCCTCTTCCTCTTCATCCCGAAGAATTATTCCCAGTTCTCTAACCCGTTTTCTGCGGAATCACAAGATCGAGTTCCTTGTATCGGTGGGCGTCCTTATCCTGATTGCTGCCGGCGTCTTTGTGCACTATTACATCCGTTTTTCGCATCTTGTGGACCAGAGACTGAGCGGGCAGATTTTTCACCATGCCTCCATGGTCCTTTCCGCTCCCACTCCCGTAGTCCCCGGCGAGGCCATGTCGTCTCAGCAAGCGGTCGACCGGCTGCGCAAAGCCCTTTACATTTCGGGAGGAAAACACAATTCAGGAGTCGGATCGTTTGATCTTCAGAGTGACCGGCTGACCATTTATCCCGGTCCCGCTTCATTTTTTGCGACAGGCCAGGACCGTGAAGGACCCGCAACCCTTGAATTCAAGAACGGTTACATCACGGCGATCACAAGTTTGAAGACGAACTCACCGCTCCAAGAGTACGATTTGGAGCCGGAAACGATCACCACTCTTTTTGGCCAGAACCGCCGCAAGCGGCTGCTGGTGACCTATCATGAGTGCCCTCCGGATCTCGTCCACGCAGTGCTTGCTGCCGAAGACCGCCGGTTCTTTTCTCACCATGGCGTCAACTTCTTCCGCCTGTTTGCCGCAACCGTCAAAGACATCCGCGCCGACAAACGGCTTCAGGGCGGCAGCACGCTCACCATGCAACTGGCGCTGAATTTCTTTCTTACTCCGCAGCGAACCATTAAGCGCAAGCTGGAACAGATTTTCCTAGCCGTCCTGCTCGAAGATCGCCTCAGCAAGGAAGAGATTTTCGGGATGTACGCCAACGAGATCTACATGGGACAACGGGGCAGCTTTTCAATTTATGGGTTTGGTGAAGCGGCGGACTCCTACTTCAACAAGGATATCAAGAACCTCACTCTGCCTGAAGCTGCACTGCTTGCCGGCGTGATTCGAGGACCCAATCTCTACTCGCCTTACCATTATCCGGAACGAGCTCTCGACCGCCGAAATTGGGTGCTTCGGGAGATGGCCCGGGACCACTATATCAGCCCTCAAAGGGCTGACCAGGCCATGCACGCCCCGCTGGGTATTGCGCGGGGGAGGGCCGGCGGGAGCTTGGCGCCCTACTTTGTGGACATGGTCAGGGACGAATTGCTGGCCCACTTCTCCGAGCAGAAGCTTCTTTCGAAGAACTACCGGGTTTATACCACTCTCGATCCCGAGCTGCAGATCTGCGCGTCCCACGGCGTCCAGGCCGGAATGGAGCGCGTGGAAAAGCGGCTGAAAGCAAGACGAAGAAAGACCGTTGGGCCCAATGAGCCTCAGGCGGCGTTGGTGGTGCTCGATCCTCAGACCGGTGAGGTGCTGGCGCTCGTGGGTGGCCGGAATTATGCCGCGAGCCAGCTCAACCATGCGCTGGCGTTGCGGCAACCCGGCTCTTCCTTCAAGCCCTTCGTTTACGCTACCGCGCTCAGCTCAGGCGTTACCGGTTCACAACCTCTTGTCACCACAGAAACGACGTTGCCCGATGCGCCCACCACCTTCCTGTTTGGAGACCAGACCTACGCGCCCAAAAACTTCAAAGATGACTACTACGGAACTGTGACGGTGCGGGAAGCGCTCGCGCTCTCACTGAATGTGGCAACCGTGAATCTGGCCCAGATGGTTGGATATGAGAAAGTCAAAGACCTGGCGATGTCCGCCGGCATCAACAACGGCATTCAGGCTACTCCGGCTATCGCCCTGGGCGCGTATGTCGCCACTCCCCTTCAGATGGCGGGGGCCTACACGATATTTGCAAATAGCGGGGTTTATGAAGCGCCTCGGCTCATCCTCTCCGTGAGGGATGACGCCGGAAACATCTTATGGCAAAGCCCGGAGGTCACGCGCCAGGTGCTTGACTCGCGCGTGGCCTACTTAATGGTCAGCCTGATGCAAAGCGTTATTGACCACGGGACCGGCGCCGGCGCGCGCGCGCGCGGCTTTACGGAACCCGCTGCCGGAAAGACAGGGACTTCCCGCGACGGCTGGTTTGCCGGATTCACTTCCAACCTGCTCGCTGTGGCGTGGGTTGGCTATGACAACGATCAGAACCTTGGCTTGACCGGCGCAAGTTCTGCCCTTCCCATCTGGACAGCCTTCATGAAGGATGCTGCCCGCCTGCCTGCCTATCAGAACATGCAGCCTTTTAATCCGCCGCTTGGAGTGATCGTTGCACTGGTTGACAGCCAGACACAGATCGCAACCGCCAACGATCCGCTTGCCGTAACCCACGACGTTTTCATTGATGGCACCCAGCCGGTTTCCACCTCTCCCGCGTCCCGCCTTGCCAACTTGATCAAGAAAATTCTTCCTTTCGCGCCTGGAAAGAAGCGCGAGGCCGCCCCAGGCAGCACAACCGTTTCCAGCGCACCGGCTGCATCCGTTTTGTCACCTCCGTCCGGGCAGCAGCGGCAGCAGGCGCAGAAGCCGGCTTCCGGCGATGTGGCATCTCCCACCGCTCCTCCTCCGAAAAAACCTGAAAGCGTGCTCAAGAAATTCTTTTCCATCTTCAAGCATCACCACAAAACCCAGCCTCAGCAGCCTGCACCTGTGGGAAGACAAGGTCAAGGCCCGTAGGGACAAATTTGGTGAAGCGCGGCGCGGCATTGCCGCAACCAAACCCAATGCCATTCCGAGCGTCCACAGGGTTCGGCTGGCAATCTGGGACGTGGCAGGTGTAGCGCGGACCTGCGCTGTTCAGGTCCGCGGCTTTTCGCGATCTTCCGGTACAAACCGCAGACCTCAAACGCGGAGGTCTGCGCTACTCAGCTTTACTGTGGGGCGTGCTGTGGTGGAGTCTTTAAGCCCGTCGCGGCCTTGGCGTTGGACCAAAAGGCCCAGTGAACTTCAGGCACGTCCTCATCCTTCACCACCAGCGTAGGGGGCGAGAGTTTATCGCCTTCGATCCGCGCTGAGAAGATCGAATCGTTCACGCGATAGACGTTAGCAACTCGACGTTCTGCGTAAGGGCTTCGTGGCGCTCAGTCAATCGTTCCAGCCGTTCGTCCATATCCATATTGATCTTCGCCCTTTGTAACCTCCCTCAGCTTAGTGCACACCCAGCGCTTTCAGCAAAGGTTCGCGAACTTAAGCTGGTAGTCATGGGGCGATTTAGATCCTGTAGGTTCGTGAATTAAAACACCGCAAAACCCATCCACAAAGACCGTGTCGTGGCTCCAGCCATCCGCCCGACCCCGGTGATCGCAAGGTAGTATAGTGGTGGCATGAAAACAAAAATGAAGACCTCACTCACGCTATCCCGCGAAGTCGTTAGAGGCATTGACCGTGTGGCGGGGAAAAAACGTTCTCGGTCGGCGGTCGTTGACGCTGTGTTGCGCGGGTATCTCTCCCACCGTGAACGTGCTGCGGCCAACGCCCGCGATGCTGGGAAAATCAATCGCTTTGCCGACGAGTTGACCGCCGAGATGCAAGATGTGCTCGCCTATCAGTCGCTCGACCACCTCTGGGACGAGCGATGAAGCGCGGAGATATGATTCAGGCACTGCTGTCCAAGTTCAGAAAAGCTCCAAAGGTGAAAGAAAAACCTTGACAAGTTTGTCAAGCCATACTACATATAGGGGTAGCGCTGCGCTTCACCCCAAAAAGTGGCGCATCGCCTGAGTCTCAGAAATGTCGGAGAGGAGGTAACTTCGCTGATGCCTGCTAAGAAAAAAGCTAAGAAGAAGAGATAAGACCTGCGTTTTCGAATTTCTCCTTTCCCAGGCCCGCTTTCCGAAAGCGGGCCTTTTTTTATTTCTTGGCCTCAAAGAGCGGCCGCGGCCGCACATGCGCTCTGCCTCTCATCCACTTTCCAGGAATCCGTTGGAGCCGTGAGTTAAACTGCTGGACGTCTTCATTAAAGAGATCGCGGCGTTCGGCGAGAGTTTCCTCAATTTCCATCAGATCGGTTTGGAGCTGAACAAACGTATTATTGCTTTCGAGCGGAGGGGAATTCTTCGCTTCCGCGAAGAGCTGATGGAGCGCTTGCGTAACGCCGGCATCAGCCGAGGCCTTGTCCTGAACGGTGGCCGCCTTTCGATAGGCAGACCGGGCCTCCGAGACCGCTTTCAGTGCTGCTTTCTCGTCAGGCAGGTAGCTGCGGCAGATTTGGATGATGCGCGGAAGCTGATTCGATCGTTGCTGCAGCAGCTTGTCTATATCGATCCAATCCCTATCCAGATTGTTCTGAAGGCGCTTCAGGTTCCTGGCCATACGGGATAGATAGACAGATATGGACACCAAAACCACAATGATGGCGATGACGACGATGGCGACTGGAGTTTCCATAACGAACACTGCTTTCGGCAAGGGAAGATTCATGAGTAAGCCGAAAATCCTTTTTTCAAGGTTCAGGGGGAGGCGCGACGACCCAGCGATTCCGCCGCAAGAAGTCGTTGATGATGTCGATATCCCTTGCGTCGCATACCACCAGGCGGCAGAAAATGGGGACTGAGACAATATCGGGCTGCTTCTTTCCGGCGCTTGCGAGCACCAGGCGGGATTCCCTGCGCTGCCCCTCTTGCCACAGATCGATCGCCTGGACGGCCAGCATCTCAAGCGACATCGGATCGCCCTGAAGCGCCATCGCGCATTCGGCGAGTGACGCGTCATAGTTTCGCTGTTTCCAAAGGACAAGCGCCATGATGCGATGTCCCCCGGGAGCCTGGGGATTCCGCACGGAGATGGCTTCCGCTTGCGCGGCGGCCCCGGTGAGGTCACCTCGCCTCAACATCTGTAGCGCTAACTGCTCCCGCGCGGCAGGAAACGACGCATGGAGCTGAAGGGCCTTTTGAAAGAGGGTCGTCGCTTCCTGAGCCTTGCCCGCCTGAACCATAATCTTGCCCAGCTCGTAAGTGCTCTGCCAATCCCGAGGGTCAAGGGCAATAGCGTGTTCCAAGATGCCGCGCGCCTCAGCGGCCTGGTGAGTCTGTTGAAGGAGTTGTCCGAGAGCCGCATAAGCCAGCGCAAGGCCTGGTGAGGCCTCGATCGCGCTACGGAAGGCTTCGACCGCTCTGAGGGTATCGCGCTGCTGAAGCCTGAGTTCTCCGATGGCCAGGTAGCTCTCGCCATCGTGAGGGTTCAGTTGGATCGCCTTCTCATACTCGCCGGTTGCCGCTACGTCATTTCCCTGCTCCTGATCGGCGCGGCCGAGAATCACAAACGCGGAGGCGTCGCCTGGATCGAGCTGCGCCGCCGTCTGCGCCTGCGCGAAAGCATCTTTGGGTTGGTTCAGTTCGAGATAAAGTTCCGCCAGGCTGAGATGAGTTTGAGCGTCGCGCGGCTGAAGCGAAAGAGCTTTCTGCATTTCGGCGATAGCGAGTTGTCGGTAGGAGTCCGCAGTTATTTTGGAATCCACATTTCGTGGAATATCCGAACTCTGGGAGTTGTCGGCCATATGCCAGGCAGCCCTGGCCACGTCAAGGTGAAAAGAGGGGTTGCTGGGATCGAGTTGTGTGGCTCGCGTCAGATCGCGCAGAGCATCGTTCTGCTTGCCTTCGCGCCACAGCGTCAGGCCGAGGCCATGGCAGGCTTCGGCCAGCTTTGGATCGAGGACAAGAGCGCTGCGAAAGGAAGCTTCAGCCCCAGCCAGATTTGTTTGCTGAAGCAAAGCGTAGCCTTGTCGGACGGCCGCGAGAGCTTGGTTTTTTGCTTCCTGCGGCGAAGGCCTTTGGCTGGCCTGTGCACAAGCCAGCGCTTGCGTTCCAAGGAGCGCTCCGGCCAGGAAAATTGCCGGCAGCAGGAGCGCGCGCAGGGATAGCTTCTTCACGGCTTCACCTGAATCTGCTCCGGGTCGTGAATAATAATTTCGGCATGGGCCTGATACGCGGTGATAAAGCCGTGAACGTCAACTTCCCGACCTTCAAGTGATTCCAAATTGCCGAATTTCTGATGGTCCGAGGCGAAGATCACCGTTGAAAAGGGGCATGTGCGGTAGTCCGGGCAGAAATCGAGAAATGTGTTGCCGCTTTTAGAAGTATAAGCGCGAAGCACGTAACCGGAAACGCAACCTCGCTCACCCGCGTGCGAAGGCGCCTGGCGGAAGTTGATGCAAGGCCCGTTTTCGTCGCCCACCGACGGGGCAAAAGATTGCTGCCGCGGACCAGGACGGTGATGGCCTCTCACGCCGATCCAACACGCGACGCACGCAGCCACCACCACAATGCCGATTTTGTATTTCCCTGCCATCTGCGAATGGACCGATTTCAGCGGGCTTCAGATTCCCACACTCGCAACTCAGGCTTGCCG
>JBOGJS010000043.1:0-18861 GCA_050745365.1 Terriglobia bacterium | reverse complement strand
TTCCCAGGGCGGGCGGGCCGTTGGGGGTGGAGAACATAAGAAGGTCGCCGTCATTCACGGTGTAGGCTCCGCCCGCGGCAATGGTGCAGTTTTGCGTACACGAGGCAGGAACTGCAACATTCACGGTGTAGCCGGTCGACGAGGAAGAACTGATGCTGGTGATTTCCAGGGCAGGCTGCTCCACCCAGTTCTGGTCCACCATGGTCACGGTAATCTCGTCGGAAGTTTTGCCGTCAATGGTTCCGCTTAACTGATATCCCGGAGTGATCACCGAAAGCACGCCGTTAGTGGCTGGGAAATACGTGCTGCCCGGGCCAGGCCGTGTCACCTGTTCAGAGCCGGTCCCACTCGGAATGGGAATCCCGCCGGTAGGAATTGACGTCCCTGCCGCATAAAGATCGCGCGTGATGAGATCCGTTGAAGAGCGGAGGTTCTCGTTCACTTCTGACATCACGGAAACGCTTTCGGTCATACTTTCAAGATCGTCAAAAAAATGGAAGGCCACGCCCAGGAGCAGCACGGTAATGGCCGTGGCCACCACCATTTCCACCAAGGCAAGGCCGTGAGAGGTGGAGTTCGTGCTAGATATACGGTGACACATAGCAAGTCAACTGATAATTCCGCGTGACGCCTGGCGGCGTAACGTAGGTGATGGTGACGGTAATCTGCTTCAAGACGTTGCTGAGGGTTGTGATCTGAATCTGCCGTGTGTAGCTGCCCAGGGTAACGCTGGTTCCATCCGAAAGACTGCCATCAGGGCCGGGCAAAACAATCGTTTCGATGGGGCCGTCGTCTGCAGTATCCACCATGCCGTCAGGGCCGGGAGTCGTGAGAGGCTGGGGGCCATCCAAAAACACGCCGCCATTGCTGACGTTGTTGATCTGGGCCCACGTCACGGTGCTATTGTTGCGCGCGGTCAGCACGTCCTCCATGGCCTCGCGCGCTTTTTGGCGGGCAATGGCATCCTGTTGGGTAGACATGACCACGGCCATCCCCTGCCCGTAAGCGTAGGCGAGGCCCAGCAGTCCAATCGTCAAGATCACTCCCGCGATCATGACCTCGACCAGGCTGAACCCGCCCTCGCTTTTTGCCGGCGTGCCGCTCATCTTTCTGCTCCTGCCTGTCCGTAGTCCCTAATCCGCATCCCTCAGTCAGTTTCGGGCGCGGACGTAGCGGCGGGTTTACCCCGCCAGCCCAAAATGGCGGCATAAAGCCGCCTCTACCCGCCCGAAACTGGGGCCCCCATGCCTTTCAATTCCACTCCGTCCCGTTATAGGTGTACCCTTTGATCCGGCCCGTAGCTCCCATCACCGTCACCGCGCGCGCCGTGATCGGGTTCGCCGAAATGGCCATAAAGACGGTGCCGTTCACGAGCTGCCCGCTGGCATTTACCGCGGTTCCATCTCCAAGGAACTCAAAAGAATTGGTTCCTGAGAAATTCACGGCCATGCTGTTTCCAAAACTGTCAGGCGTGTCCGGGGCGGTGGGAATGAGGGTGTAAGTCACGCCTTCGCCCAGGAAGTAATCGGCGATAAACGTCAGGCTTCCCGTCAACTCGATTCGCTGCACCGTGATCTCGTTCGTGCCATTGAAGGTGACGACAAACGTGCGCCTCTGGTCCATCGCGGCCTCGCGGGCCTGGCGAAGCTCAGCCTCCACCAGCTCCAGCGAGGAATCCGCGTGGACGGTGGGAATAACGCTGGTCATCACGGTGGCTGCAATCGCCGTAACCACGGTCATGATCAGGAGCGTGGTCAGGATTTCGACCAGCGTGAATCCAGCTTCTTGAGTTTCGTTTGGGTTTCCCGCTCCCGCCATTCGGTCCTCCATCTTCGGCGGCCAAAACTCTGCCTGGTTCGAATATCGGCAAATTGCGAGGCAAGCTTGAGGGGCAGGCGGCAGCGTAGCGCGGTATTGCACAAGGGAAAGGGAACTGTCATTCTGAGCATCCACAGCCTTTTGGCTGCCAATCTGGGGCATGACAAAGCGTAGCGCGGACCTGCGCTGTTCAGGTCCGCGGCCTTCCACGATCTTCGCGCAAAAACCGCAGACCTCAACAACGGAGGCCTGCGCTACCCGGCAGTCTGGAAGGCCGGCACGGGCCGGATTTTGGGGCGACGAGCTGGACTACGGCGATGGCCAGCGGATGCATGACACCGCAGATGATGAAGAGAGGAACGTAGCTGTGGAGATATTGCAGGAAAGGGAGGGGAAGATTCGGGCGACGGCATAGATCAGGTGGACGTGCCCGCACTGGTTACGGGCTTCTGAACGGTGGCGGGGATGGGAAGCACGTGGCCGCCCTGCTTGAGAGCGACAACTTTGGCAGTCCGACCAGCTAGTGAAAGGGCCTTTTCCAGCGCTTCTTCCAAGGAGGTAGCAGGCTCAAAGCCGATGTGCTTCTGAATTTCCGGCTGAATACCTTTCGAGATCATGATGCCGCGCGCGCGATCGCAGATCACCCGGCCCACGTGGGCAAGGTGAGCGGCAGCGACAAGGTCTGTGATCCGCTTTTCATCGACCATTCGCTTGACCTCTTCAACGCGATGATACCCGAGCTTTTCGACTTCGTCGTGTTCGATGGAAACGCCGTGGAAACAGGGTGTCAGCAGGATCACAACTCCGCCTTCTTTCACAGCAAGTTCCGAGCTGTAGATACCCTTGGCCGCTTGCCAGAGGTCATAATCCGCCGGGTAAGATTCAGCAATTACAATATCGGCGAGCTCCGGCTGACTTGCGCCAAAGATGGCACGCGAGTGTTTTGCCCCCTCACGATGCGCTGCGACCACATCGCCGGCAACCACCCGAGCTACGCGCTCGTTGCGGTCCATCACGACGTTCACAATATAGCGCAGGCCGGCCAGTCGCGCGATCTGTTCTACTTCGCGACGCACCGGATTATCCGCGAAGCCAATAATTTCCGCGCCCGGATAAAGAGCGCTTTGCCAATGAGTATGCCCTGTGATCTCCTGCCCGGAAACCCCGGGTTGCACGATACTTGCCCCTCCCGTAAACCCCATCACGCGGTGAGGCACAATCTGGCCGATTCCGATCACCACATCCGCCTCGCCGAGCATCCGGTTCACCTTAATGGGCGTCCCGTCATCGGCCACGCCGATTTGCCGCAGGTATTTTTCATCCTTCCAATAATGCAAAGAGACCGGATAGTTCCGCAGGGTTTCCGAGCCAAGTTTTTTCTCGAGCTCAGCGGGCGTCATGTGTGAGTGTGTGCCCGCCGCAATGAGAACCTTCACGTTTTCGCGACGCACGCCGCCTTCCTGAAGGCGGCGCAGGATGCCCGGAAGCATATTTGCTGCCGGGGTCTGGCGGGTAATGTCGTCCACCAGGAGCAGGACACGGGCGGAGGGCGATACGAGCGTTTCAAGACTTTCGGCGCCCGAAGGATGGTCCAGCGCTTCTTCCAAAAGCTCCGCAACGGCAGGTACTTCACCGGCCTCACCCGGAACCAAAGTAGCTAAGAAATTCGAGTCGGGAACATCAACCGGAGCGACGTCCGGATAGGAGAATGTGATTTTCATGAATATTTCAGCCCTCTTTCACCCAGGCGTGGCGCGGGTCGTCCGACCATGCGCCATATCGGCGCTCTTCGCCGGCCAGCGCCCAAGTGTAGTGAAGCTCGTATCCGGGCGCGGCAACCACCGGATGATAACCCTTGGGCAGCAGCACCGTGTCGCCATCCTCGACCCTAAAGACCGTTGAGAAGCCTTCCGGGTCATCGGGCGCCGTATAGGTCCAGATGAAGCCGTATCCCTGAGAGGGTCGGACCCGGAAAAAATAGATTTCCTCAAGAACGGCTTCCTTCGGCGGATTGCTGCGGTCGTGCTTGTGGGGTGGGTAGCTCGACCAGTTTCCCGGCGGATTCAACGTCTCACCAGCCAACAAGCGCTCTGCGGCAAGATTATCTCCCAAAGCCGAGTAGACGGTGCGCTTCCAATTATCTCGCCCCACTTCAGTGGTTACGACGGCAGCCCCCTGAAGCAGCGTAGCTGGAATTTTAGCTCTCGACTCGGCGGAAAATAAGCCCGCATCAAACTGCTTGGTGGTGGCCGTGATCGTAAACTTTGATGCCGGTGGAATGTAAACCATCACCGGCGGCCCCGCAAAGACGCTTTTCCGCCCGCCCGCGCTAAACTCCTTTTTCTCGTCGCCTTCGCCCTGAACAGTCACCGTAGCCGACCCGGAAAAGACGTCCATGATCCATTCTCGATTGCCGCTCGTCCCGGAATAATCTTCATCTTTTCCAAGCTGCAATCTTGCGAAATCCAGAAATCGCATCGTGCCTGGTCTCACGATGGGTGTGTATTTGCCGTTCGACCGCCATTTGATGTGCCGTTGCATATTCGTTCTCCTACTGGAATAGATCGATCCCCCGAACGAATATTATACGTGATTGCGGCTTCGAAAAGCAGTGAAGCGATCTGGCAAAGTTTCCCTCTCCCCACGCCCGCACGGCCCGGTCTTTACCCATTTCTTCATGCTGGACACAGGGGGTGGGCTCAAAGTTGTTATTCCGCAGCGGATTGTGGAGGGCTTTGTATCAGGGTGAAGCCGTGCCCTGATACACCCTCGTGTCCAGCAAAAGATTTGGGACACGCTCAGCGCACGACGGCGCTCGCGAGGCCTTCGGTCAGCGACCCCACACCACACTCGCATTTTGCCTCAACTTATTGCAACCAAAATGCCTCCGCCATCGTCTTTATGGCTGGAACCATGGCCACGGTTCCAAGAGTTCAGAGATTTTGGAACTCTGCTTCCTGGAGCATGAAATAATCAGATATGCCTACCGATTGGATACCCGGCGAAGCAACAGGCAGGAATGATTTACTTCGAACGCTGTCTCCCTCCAACAACCGTCGTAACTTACTTTCTCTCCTTCTTGTTACTGTTTTCGTGTTCGCAGGTGGCGGTCTTCGGGCGCAGTCTGGATCCGGAGGTACTGTCAAGGGCCATGTGGCGGGACCGGGGAGCGTTGCCGTTCCAGGGGCAAGGATTATTCTCTTCAACACGCAGACCAGGGCAAGGAAGGAGACCTGGTCTGATGTTTCCGGAAACTTCGCCTTTGAAGAAGATGTTCCACCCGGCCAATATCGGTTGGTTGTGATGCTCGTGGGTTTTCGGCCTTCAATCCTCGGTCCGGTAGACGTCGTTTCAGGGAAATCTGTGCAGTTGAATGCCTCAGTTGCGATCGCGAGGCCCGGAGAGCTACCGGGGAGCTTCCGTGGAAGAGCCGGGGGACTAGGGGCCTGGGCAGAGCGCCAGGGTCAGCCTGGGCAAGGGGGTCGGCCTGTAGAGGGCGGTCAGCCAGGCTTCGGCAATGCGACGAGAGCGCAGGGCCAATTCAACTCAGGGGCAATGGGCCAGTCAAACTCG
The DNA here is from genome assembly GCA_050745365.1 of Terriglobia bacterium. Lineage (GTDB taxonomy): Bacteria > Acidobacteriota > Terriglobia > UBA7540 > UBA7540 > RH2-MAG17b. The sequence continues at coordinate 13,470 of JBOGJS010000043.1, read as the reverse complement.
GAAACTCTGAACAGCATCATGGGCGAGACTGAGGTTGCGAACGGCGCGGGCAGCGCCAGCTTGCGCTTCTCAGAAAATTCCAGCTCGAGCGAGCCAGCGGAGGCTGAAGAAGGCGCGGAAGCGGGCCTGGGCGGCGCGGCAGGCTCGAACAACTCATTTTTGCTGACCGGCAATACGGTGGATGCGACCGCGCCAGCCATGCGGCGCCGCGGCGGGTTTTTCCACCGGCGGTTTATCCTGGCACAGGGCGGCGGCCCCGCCGGAGTGCCCGGCTTTGGCGGCGGCATGGGGGGTGGGCCTCACGTTTTCTTCTTTGGCGGCCGCCGGCGCCCGGGAGTGAATCGAATTCGAGGCAGCATCTTTGATTACTACTCAAATTCCGCCCTGAACGCCCGCCCCTATCCCCTGAATACGCCTTCGCAGCCGCAAATTCCCTACTACAGCGAACGAGTTGGAATTACCTTGGGCGGGCCTTTGAGCATCCCGAAAATTTACAAAAACGGCGCTAACAAGACGAGCTTTTTTGTGCATTACAATACGACACGCGCTAAGAGCCCGTTCAACTTGTTTGACTCTGTTCCGACGGCGGCAGAGCGAGCGGGGGATTTTTCAACCACCACAATTACGTCGGGGCCGCTCGCGGGAACGGTTCCCATCGTTTATGAGCCTTCTTCGAACCCCTTGGGTCCCCGGACGCCGTTTCCAGGCAACGTTATTCCCGCCTCAATGTTTAACACGGCAGCCAAAGGGCTACTCTCTTACATCCCTTTGCCTAATGTGCCAGGCGAGGTGCAGAACCTGCATTTAGAGGGCGCATTGCCTTCGCACAACAATTTTATTATGGGCAGGATCGGCCAAGAGATTTCGGCGAAGGACAATCTGGCGGTCTTTTATTTCTATAACTCTTCACTGAACAACAGCGTCAACAACTTCCCGGAGCTCACGTCAACTGCTTCCACACGCAACCAGAACGTGAACGCCCTCGAATCGCATACTTTCAGCCCGCACATGGTAAACATGCTCACCGTAAACTTCAACCGTTCGCGGACAGACACGCTGAATCCGTTTGCATTCAAGGAAAACGTCGGAGGCGAATTGGGCATTCAGGGCATTTCCGAGGACCCGATGAATTGGGGTATTCCCGAGATCAGTTTCACTAATTTTACCGGCCTGAATGACACGATCCCGTCACTCACCCGTAACCAGACCGTCCGCCTTTCGGATTTCGTTATCCTGAACCACGGGAACCACAACCTCCACCTCGGAGGCGACATTGCGAAAATCCAGTTGAATACACTGACGGACCCGAACGCCCGGGGCACGTTTGATTTCAGCGGCTACACGACGAGCAATTTCACTCCGGAAGGGACGCCCGTGAACGGCACCGGCTACGACTTTGCCGACTTTCTGTTAGGGCTTCCTCAAACCACGTCGGTGCGCTATGGGACCGCAGCCAATTACCTCCGCTCCTCCGCCTTCGATGCTTTCGGCAACGACGATTGGAGGATTCTCTCGCACCTCACGCTCGACCTCGGGTTGCGTTGGGAGTACGATGCTCCCTTTACGGAGAAATACGGCCATCTCTCGGACCTGGCCTTGGGGCCTGATTTTTCAACGGTGGGCGTGGTGACCGGCCAGAACCCCGACTCTTTGCCGCCATCGCTCCTTCGCGGACATGCGGATAACCTGGCGCCCCGCGTCGGCCTCGCCTATCGCCCCTGGATCGCTCATAGCCTCGTCGTCCGTGCGGGATACGGCATCTTTTACGATGAGTCCATTTACGGGCAGATTGTAAGCAATATGACGAGCCAGCCTCCGTTTGCCACTACCAGCACGTTGGTGACGAGCCCGACCACGGTTCTCACACTGGAAAATGGGTTTCCTGCGGTCAGTCCCGAAACCACGCGCAACACCTACGCGGTGGACCCGAATTTCATGACGCCCTACGCCGAGAGCTGGAATGTGATGCTGGAGCAGGACCTGGGCCAGAATTTTGTCCTCTCCACCGCCTATGTCGGGACGCACGGCACGCACCTGAATCTGCTGCTGGCTCCGGTTGTCTCCTCCGCCGATTCTGTGAACATCAACGCGTTGCCGTTTATTTATGACACATCCGGTGCCGCATCGAGCTACGACGGGTTGCGCATCAGCTTGCGGCGATTTTCGCATCATGGCTTTTCCTTCTTTGTGAATTACACCTATTCGAAGGCAATGGATGACGCGGCCAGCGTGGGCGGCTCGCCGAGTGCCCGCGTCATGAGTTTTGGAGGCGGCGGACTGATTGGTACCGCTTCGAGCGGTTCGAGCGTGAGCGGCGGCACGGTAGCCCAGAATCCATTTGACCTGGCGGCAGAGTGGGGCCTTTCCGGGTTCAATCCCACGCACAGCCTCCATCTCTTCACTCGTTACCAGTTACCTTTTGGCGACCGTAAGCCGTTTTTGAATCACGGCGGCGTCCTGGCGCGGCTGTTCGGTAATTGGGCGGTCAGTGACATTACGTCCTTCAGTTCCGGGCTGCCTTTGACGGCGTTCATCTCCGGCAATCTCAGCAACAACGTGAGCGGCTCAGCGCCCTTCAGTTCGCTGCGGGCGAACGCCACCGGCCTGCCGGTGCTGCCCACCGGTTTTGAGCGAACTCCGCTGGTATTCTTTAACACGACGGCGTTCGCGCTTCCCGCGACGGGTGAATACGGCAATGCCGGCCGGAACACCATTCCCGGTCCGCCTTCGCTGAATTTCAGTACGTCGCTCGATCGCATTATCTATCTTTCGAATGACCGGCGGAGGTCGCTCGATTTTCGGATTGCGGCTAATAATGCGTTCAACATCGTCAACTTCAGCGGCCTGGCGACAACGGTCAACTCGAACACTTTTGGGCGCGTGACCGGCGTGGGCTCCATGCGCACGCTGAATTTTTCGGTAAGACTGAGGTTTTGAATTGTTATGTGTAGGATCAGTTCCAGGTCGCTTAAGAACTCGCCCAGCCTGTCATTCCGAGGAGCCACAGGCGACGAGGAATCTCGTTCTGCTTTCAGAGCGAGATTCCTCTCTGTCGTTTTGCTCTGGCTCAGAGTGATAGGGAGGGTAGCGCAGACCTCTGTCTTTGAGGTCTGCGGCTTTCGTTCGAAAGGAAAGGCCGCGGACCTGAAAGACGCAGGTCCGCGCTACCCGTTTTTCTTACCTCAGGGAAGAACATCCTCACGCAACGTCGCCAAGGCGCAAAGAAGCGCAGGCCAATGGGCCATCGCGCTTCTGGTGGCTTGTGTATTCGTGACGGGCCTGATTCTCCAACCTGCCTTGGGCGCGCAGGCACAATCGAAGCCCACATCGAAGGTTCCATCAGTCGGCTATCAGAATCAGGCGCTTCAGGGAAATTACGTTTACCACATCCAGCGGAACGAAGTGCTGGTGGACGTCAGGGTCATAGACCGGAAAGGGAACCCGGTAACGGATCTCAAGGCGGATGATTTCAAACTGTATGAGGACGGAGCGCTCCAGAAGATCAATTCCTTTGATCTTGAAAACATCCAAAAGCTCGAGACCGCTTCAGAAGTGAATGGCAACGCGCCCGTCATCAACCTGGCCACGCTCCCGCGCACCACGCCTCAGTCAAAGCTGAAACAGCTTGTGCAGAACCACCGGCTCATTGTGCTCTTCTTCGATCTTTCCTCGATGCAAATTGACGATTTGATGCGCGCGCTGAAGTCCGCCCAGAACTTCATCCAGAAGCAAATGACGCCGGCCGACCTTGTGGCCGTTGTCTCCTATACCAGCGACCTGCGCGTGATCCAGGACTTCACCAACGACCGCAACGTGTTGAGCAAAGCCATCAAGAGCATCGAAATCGGTCCCGCCTCTTCGCTCGCTTCGAATGGGAGCGTCGGTACGGCGGGAGGCACGGATTCGTTTGGCAACACCGTTGTCACCGAGAACATGGGCGACGCGTTTACGCCCGATGAGACGGAGTTCAACATCTTTAACACGGACGAAAAACTATCGGCTCTCGAATCCCTTGCCGAGATGCTCCGGTCGGTCCCCGGCCGCAAGTCCGTAATCCACTTCTCAAGCGGAATCGAGCAAACCGGAGTTGACAATGAGGCGCAACTGGAGGCCACGACCACAGCCGCGAACCGGGCCGACGTCTCCTTTTATACCATTGATGCGCGGGGCCTGATGGCGATGCCCGTGGGGGGCGATGCCTCGAGCGCCAGCCCCAGCGGAACCGCCATTTACAGCATGGATGCTACTTCCTCCGAGATATCTTCGCTTCACAACAGCCGGGAGACACTTTCCACGCTCGCCACGGATACCGGTGGCCGCATGTTCCATGACCTGAACAATTTCGCTCCCGCCTTCGCTTACGTGCAGAAGGAAAACTCCACCTATTATTTGCTCGGCTACTCCCCTTCCGATACACGCTCTGACGGCCGCTTCCGCCGCATCAAGGTGACGGTTGACCGCAAGGGCGTAAAAGTGGAGGCACGGCCCGGCTATTATGCCCCTAAGAATTTCCGGCAGCTCACGAAAGAGGACAAGGAAGAACAGCTCACCCAGGCAATGGACTCAGCCACTCCCTTCCTCGAACTGCCGCTTGCCGTCGAGGCCGCGTACTTCCAGCAGCCCGGCGGCGACTACTACGTGGTGCTCGCGGCAAAGCTCCCCGGCTCCTCCATTCCCTTTAAGCAAAAGTCTGCCACCCGCCGCACGGCGTTTGACTTTGCCTGGCGCGCCACGAATCCCTCCGGCAAGGTGGTGGCGGCGCTGCGGGATGCTCTCCCGGTCAAACTCGACGCCAGAACCTATCAGGAAGTGCTCAAAGGCAACATCCTCTACGAAGGTGGTTTTGTATTGCCTCCGGGTCATTACAAGCTGAAAGTCGTGGCGCGGGAAGATCAGACGGGCAAGATGGGAACGTTCGTTGAGCCTTTGGTGCTGCCGCCCATCACGAAGTCGGGACTGGAATTGAGTTCCGTGGTGGTTTCAAACGAGATGAATGAGGCGAACGGCGGACGACCCCACCATCCCATTACCCCGCTCGAGATGGGTGCCCGAACCGTTTTGCCCAGCGTCACGCGCGTTTTCCGCACCAACCAGAATATGTATATTTATCTCCAGTCGTATGGCGGTAAAGCTGCGGCGTCCCCCAACCGCAAGACCAAAGGCTCCGCGCTCGCGCCTTCCTTCGCGCTTGTCTTTTTCCGAAACGGCGTTCAGATTTCCGAGGCGGGGCCCTATCCGGGAAAAATTATGAACGACGGCACCGGAAAAACTTTCTACTTTACCGAGATTCCTCTCCAAAAATTCCCGCCCGGGCGTTACTGGATGCAGGTGAACGTGCTCGATCCGGCTGCCGATGAAGCCCGCTTTGCTCGTATCCCCGTGGCGATTATGCCGGCCCCTCGGCGACCAACCTTCTCTCCGCCCAAGTCTGGCAGTTGATGAAGCAACTCGTCGCTACCCCCTCCTGCAGTTTACAAAACGTGCAGACGAACGTGATAATGAAGTTCATTCCTCACATCGCTCTATGACCGAGTTCTCCACCCCACTCATGCGCCAATATCAGTCGATCAAGGAGCGCCACCCGCAGGCACTTCTTCTCTTTCGCCTGGGCGACTTTTACGAGCTCTTCTTCGAGGATGCCGTTGTCGCCGCGCGCGAGCTCCAGATCACACTCACCTCCCGCAACAAGGAGAAGGGCCAGGCCATTCCGATGTGCGGCGTACCCTACCACGCTGCCGAGGGGTACATCGCGCGGCTCGTGCGAAAGGGCTTCCGTGTTGCCGTCTGCGACCAGGTGGAAGACCCGCGCCTGGCGAAGAAACTCGTGAAGCGAGAAGTCACGCGCGTGATTACACCGGGCACCTCGGTGAGCACCGAGGCGCTCGATGCGCGCGCCAACAACTACCTTGCTGCAGCCGTTGAGGAAAAAGGCGGTGTGGGCCTGGCTTTTGCCGATCTTTCCACCGGCGATTTCCGCGCGACGGAATTTTCCGGCCCAGGCGCCGTCGTCCGTCTCCGTGAAGAGATGGAGCGGATGAGACCCAGCGAAATTTTAGTACCGGAAACGCGATCCGGATGGGGCGCGGCGAGCGCGGACGCAAATGTGTTTCAACCATCTCGGAACGGCCGTTTGGATTCTGCAGCGCCGCGTCCTGAGACGCCGCTTGAGGCCTGGGCGTTCAGCGGAGAATACGGCGCGCGCGTGCTGCGCGACCACTTTCGCGTGGCCACTCTCGCCGGCTACGGACTTGAAGATCATCCCCTGGCCGTGGCCGCCGCGGGTGCCATCCTGCACTACGTGCGCGAGACGCAGCGGGGATCGCTCTCGCACCTGGATAGCATTCGCTATTATCAGCAGCAGGAGTTCCTCATTCTTGACCCCGCCACGCTCCGGAATCTTGAAGTAACCGAGCCGGCCTTCAGTGGGTTGAAGGATTCGACGCTCCTCGCGACGCTCGATCACTGCATGACCGTTCTGGGCGCGCGCTTGCTGAAACAGCGGCTCGTGCGCCCCTTCGTGAGCCGTCCGGAAATCGAAAGCTCGTGGGAGGCGGTGGCCGAGCTTGCGCGCCAGACCATTGTGCGCGAAGAGCTGCGGCGCGCACTCGGAAAAATCCAAGATGTTGAGCGTCTGCTCAGCAAGATCACGCTTGAAGCCGCAAACGCCCGCGATCTTCTAGCGCTCAAGCTTTCGCTCGACCATTTGCCTTCGATCAAGAAAGCGATCATGCCGTTTGAGGCGTCGCGTCTACGCAGTCTGACTGAGCGGCTCGATGAGCTTGAGGATGTTCGCGCTCTCCTCGACGAATCCATTCACCCCGAGCCGCCGGTGTTGCTGACGGAAGGCAATCTCATCCGCACCGGTTACCGTGCAGAGCTTGACGAGTTGCGTGAGCTTGCCCACAACAGCAAGCGCCTGATGGCTCAGATTGAAAGCCGCGAGCGCGAGCGCACGGGCATTGCCAGCCTTAAGGTGCGCTTTAACAACGTTTTCGGCTACTACATCGAAATTTCCAAGCCCAACCGGCATCTCGCGCCCGCGGAGTACGAGCGCAAGCAGACGCTGGTGAACGCGGAGCGCTTCACCACATCGGAGCTGAAGGAGCTGGAGGCAAAGATTCTTGACGCAGAAGACAAAGCTCAGGCTCTCGAGCGCGAGCTCTTTGAAGAAATTCGCCGCCGCGTGGGAGAGCAAGCGCGCCGTATCCGTGAGACGGCCGCCGTCCTCGCTGAGCTCGACGTGCTCGCTTGCTTCGCCTGGCTCGCCGTCGGGCGTAATTACCACAGGCCTGAAGTTTCCGAAGATGGAGAGTTGGTGATCGTCCAGGGCCGTCATCCGGTGGTGGAGCACATTCAGAACGGTGGCGGCTCCTTCATCCCCAACGACCTCTATCAGAACGCGACCACCGACCGCATCCTGATCATCACTGGCCCTAACATGGGCGGCAAGTCCACCTATCTGCGGCAGACGGCGCTCATCTGCCTTATGGCGCAGGCAGGCTGTTTTGTTCCTGCGGAGCGCGCGAAGATTCCTATTCTGGACCGCATTTTTACGCGCATCGGGGCTTCAGACAATCTCGCCCAGGGCCGCTCCACGTTTATGGTGGAGATGACAGAGGCCGCAGGCATTCTGAACACCGCCACGCCGGCAAGCCTTGTGTTGCTGGATGAAGTGGGGCGTGGGACGGCCACGTTTGACGGCCTCGCCATTGCCTGGGCGGTGGTTGAGTACCTGGAAGCGCATACCCGCGCCAAGACGCTTTTTGCGACGCATTACCACGAGCTCATCGAACTTGCGGACTTGCTGCCGGGGGTGCGGAATTACCACGTCGCCGTCAAAGAATCCGGTGCGAATATCGTCTTCCTGCGCAAGGTTGAGCCGGGAAGCGCGGATAAGAGTTACGGCGTGGAGGTGGCGCGGCTGGCGGGACTTCCTCCCCAGGTTATTGAGCGCGCGCGCGAAATCCTCACCCGGCACGAGCAGAGCGAGCATACATTGAGCGAGCGGCTTGCCGCGCCCTCTACCGAGGCAAAACCGGGTCCGGTGCAGCTTACCATCTTCACGCCGCTCAATGCGGAGGTGGTGCGCGCCGTCGAGGAGGCGAATCTCGACCATATGAAGCCGATCGAGGCTTTGAATCTTCTCGCGGAGCTTAAAAGGCAGCTCCAGTCATGAGGAGCAGCCGGTGGCGCTGGACCGTGGGATTGATCTCCGGCACTTCGATGGATGGAGTCGACGCGGCCTTGGTCGGTGTCCAGGGTCCGATAGATCGGCCTCGATTGCGCGTCTGCGCTTTTCGTACTTTCCCTTTTCCTCCTTTCCTTCGCAAGCAACTATTCGGCCTCGCTTCAGGCGAGAGGACCACCGCCCGCGAGATCAGCACGCTCAACTTCCTGCTCGGTGAAGCACTGGCGGAGGCGGCACTCGCTATCTGCCGGGAGGGCAGAATTGCTCCGCAAAAGCTTACCGTGATCGGCTCGCACGGGCAGACGATCTTCCATCAAGGCTCGCGCCACGGGGCAAATCCCGCCAGCACATTTCAGATCGGAGAATCAGCGGTGATTGCCGAGCGTACTGGAGTGCCGGTGGTAGCGGATTTTCGCGTGGCCGACGTGGCAGCAGGCGGCGAGGGAGCGCCGCTCGTGCCGCTGGTCGATTACCTCCTGCTTCGCGATCGAAAGCAAGGCACCGTCGCGTTGAACATTGGCGGCATTGCCAACGTCACCGTCCTTCCGGCGGGTTCGAGGCCCAGCGATGTCTTCGGGTTCGATACCGGGCCCGGTAATATGCTGGTGGACGGCCTCGTACGCCGCTTCACGGGAGGACGAAAGCATTTTGATGCAAACGGCCACTGGGCAGCCGAGGGAAAGGCGCTTCAACCGCTGCTCCGAGAGATGTTACGTGCGCCCTTCTTCCGCAAACGGCCACCGAAGAGTGCGGGCCGGGAACAGTTTGGCGAGGAATATCTCGAAGCGCATTTCCTGAAGCATCGAAACGCAAGTGCTGCGGACTTACTGCGCACCGCAACGGAATTGACGGCGCGATCCGTGGTGTCTGCACTCAAGCGCTTTGTGTTCCCACGTGTCAGAATCCACCGCCTCATCGTTTCAGGAGGCGGAGCGCATAATACGCTTCTTTTGACACGGACCAAAGAGCTTCTTCCCCAGGTTGCAGTTCATCTTTCGGATCACTATGGCTTGCCGGTCGACGCCAAAGAGGCGATCGCTTTTGCGGTTCTGGCGGACCGTAGCTTGCATGGCCTGCCGGGAAATCTTCCTGCCGTCACCGGTGCGCGCCATGCGGTCGTGCTGGGAAAAGTTGCTCAGCCTGGGATGCACTAATATAATGCAGCCCGAGAATTGACAAAAGGCGAATAAAAAACAAATATACTGTGAGGGGGAACATGAAGAATCAGCGTGAATTCGACGAGATAGGCTACTGGTCGGAGGTCAAGCTCGAGATTCTCAAAAAGTATGCGTCTGCGTACTCGACGCTCCTAGCGGCGCGGAGACAGCCTTCGTTCCACCACGTTTATATCGACGCCTTTGCTGGCGCGGGCATTCACCTCTCGAAGACCACGGGAGAGTTTGTACCGGGAAGCCCGCTAAATGCGCTTGCAGTGCAACCCCCGTTTCGGGAATACCATTTAATCGACATTGACGCCCAACGAATTGGAAGGTTGCGGAAGCTGATCGGCGGTCAGACAAATGTTCACCTTTACAAGGGAGATTGCAATCAGATTCTGCTCCAGGAGATTTTCCCTCTCGTCCAGTTCAGAGATTACCGCAGAGGGTTGTGCATTCTTGATCCTTACGGTTTGCACCTTGACTGGAAAGCTATGTGGACCGCTGGCCAGATGAAGACGATAGACCTGTTCCTTAATTTTCCGGTTGCGGATATCAACCGAAACGTGTTGTGGCACAATCCGGACTGTGTATCAGAATCGCAAATCGTCCGAATGAATTCCTATTGGGGAGATGAATCTTGGCGCAACGTTGCGTACCGGACCGATATGAACCTTTTCGGACAGCCGGAGAAACAACCAAATGAAGTTGTGGCAGAGGCATTCCGCCGTAGACTTAAGGAAGAGGCTGGCTTCGACAAAGTTCCTGACCCGTTACCTATGAGAAATTCTAAAGGAGCAATCGTCTATTATTTGTTTTTCGCATCACAGAAGGACGCGGCGGAAAGCATCGTGCAGGATATTTTCGAAAAATACCGAAAACGAGGTGAGAAGTAATGTCTCTCAAATCGTCTATCGAATGGACCGATGCCACTTGGAACCCGGTTCGGGGTTGCACGAAGGTTAGTCCTGGCTGCAAGAACTGCTATGCTGAAACCTTTGCGGAACGCTTTCGTGGAGTAAGGGGACACCCATATGAGCAGGGGTTCGATCTGCGCTTAGTTCCAGAAAAACTTGAAGACCCGCTGCGCTGGCGAGTCCCGAAGATGATTTTTGTGAATTCAATGAGTGACCTGTTCCATGAGCGAATACCGGAAAATTACATTGCGGCGGTCGCAAAGGTCATGGTCACAGCGAGGCGGCATACGTTCCAGGTCCTTACGAAGAGATCTCAACGCCTACGGAAAACCCTTAACGGAACACTTCGAGTCGCGGCAGAACAGCCTCACATATGGTGGGGCGTAAGCGTCGAGAACCGCAAATATGGGCTTCCCCGCATCGCGGATCTGCAATCGTGCCCTGCAGCAGTTCGATTCCTCTCAATAGAGCCACTTCTTGAGGACCTCGGAACCTTCAATTTGGATGGCATCAGTTGGGTCATTTTGGGGGGCGAAAGCGGGCCAGGGGCAAGACCTCTACGGAAAGAGTGGGCGCTGTCCATTAAAGACCAATGCCGTCGCGCGGGTGTTGCTTTCTTTTTCAAGCAGTGGGGCGGTGTGCGGAAGTCGACCACGGGGCGAACTCTCGATGGCAGAACTTATGACGAATTCCCTCGGCGACTTAATTACCCGGTGTCCCTTGAAGCTTCCCCTGCTGGATTCGTGACGCCGTGAGCGTATAGACCCAGAAGACGGGTCTGCTGCGTCGCGTGACCGTAAATAACCACCATACAGGACAATAAGTCGGCGTGGCCCTGCTAAACGTTGATGCCGATCAGGCGGGCCGCATTCCCGCTATACACTTTCCGGAGAATTGATTCCGGCAGATCGATACCGTAAATCTCCCAGCGGCCCTGCGGAGGCTTAGGCGCGGGGGCATAGTCGAAGTATTCGTCCGCCGTTTCGAGAAAACGGTAGTAAATTTCATACAACTGATCGCCGAAAATCTGCTGAGGCATTCCGGCCCCAAAGGGAAGGGGAGTGGCGTCGGTGCCGAAGAGGATTCGCTCCTGATATTTGTCAAAGAACTTGCGCGAGCTGCGCGGCTGCCGGCCCAGCTCATTGATCCGCGCGGCGAAATCGACGTGCACGTTTGGATAGCGGTCAAGCACGTGGGAAACGCTGGCGAGGTCAATCGCATGGTTCGCGACGTGCAATGCCACGAACTGTGTTTGCGGGTGACGGGCGAAGACATGCTGCCGGGCCTCAAGCAGCTCCCTTTTGCTCGGAAAATCACGATCGTGGAATGACCAGTCCGGGTGATGGTTCAGTTCTTCGAAGCGCTCGTTGAAACGGTTCGTGGGAAGGAAAAAGGCGTCCGGGTCGCCCGTGTGCATGGCCACCGGAATTCCCAGGCTGCCGCAGACTTCCCACATCGGGTCAAAACGCCGGTCGTCAACTTTCACCAGCGGGCCGGAAGTGATGTTCTGGCGTAGATAAAGGCCAAGGGTTTTGAGGACCTTCAGGCCTTTCGCGCCTGCCTGGTGTGCTTTCTCGATGGCGTCTGCCTGGAACTGCGGATATTCCGGCTGGTTTGAGCGCGAATACCACGGCTCGGTGAAGACTACGAACCGTCCTGGATGCGGCTTTTGGAATTTTTGAACCGTTCGGACCAGGCCATCACCGACGCCGCCGGTAAGATCAACCAGGGTGTGAATATTCCTGCGGTCCATCACGGAAAGCAGGTCGGAGGGCTCAGCGAGAAATTTGATTTTCTCGCCGATGGCGACGCCCTTCTTTACGACCGCCGCGAAGGAGATATGAGTGTGGAAGTCGATCACCGGAAAACGCGCGCGCTCGACGTGCGTTTTCGGCACCACGAGCATGCTCTTTGGCTCGTAGTCGCTTAGGCAAAGACACTTCTCCGACCCATGTGAAGGCTCGGCGAAGCCCGTGCCGAGGCGCGCCTCCGCGGCCCGTGGCGCCCTACTGGTGCCCGCCATCAGTCCTGCGCCGAGGAATCCAAACCACCGCCTTCGATTCAGAGTGCTCATCTTCGCTCACGACGATCAATACGAAAAGCGGTACTAAGCCTTACCGCGTCGCGGAGATCATTCTCCCCGTCCTCCTGCTGCTGTTGTCGGTAAAAGTGATATACGTCCCGTCCATTTCAGAATCACTCGGCTCGCCCCAACGAATGGTTTTGGTCGGGTCAGGATTCAATGGGTTAGCCCGTGAATTATCGAAGTGAGTCACCGTCTTAATCACGGTCCCCTTGGGGATTGGCTTTGGGTGCTTGAGCATATACTGAAGCTGCCAGTTAAAGCTGTAGTGGGGGACGGAAAGAAGCGTTTCCTGCTTCCCGTCGGGATAAATCGCGTACACGGTCGCGTCCTTGCCTCGATAATGCATGTGAACGACATAGGAGAGAAGCTGGACGCTTTCCGGAAACTTATAGCAGTCGCTGACACGAAAATCGGGAGCTCCGGCTGGAATCTTGAAAAGCATGTTCGGGATTTCCACCAGCTTCACCTCGTGCTTCACCAGCTCCCGGGCTAACCAAAGACCTATCTGCGTCCGGTCCTTTTCAATCCTGCCCCTCGGCATATAATGCACCTGCAGGGTGAGAACAGCGCCCGCCGGAATGCGCAGAGCATAGCCCTGGCGAAAGTACTCTGCCGGCTGCCCGGGCAAATAAGTAAAGACGCCGCCGCCGCGCCCTTGATTCGAAGGGCCTGTTTTGTGTCTGGGGAGCCCGCCGCCCCATGGTGAGCTGCAGCCATCGTTCACTACAGGGGCGTCCGCGCGAATAAATTTCAGCGTTCCCACCTTGTACATATAGCGATTCAGCCTCTCCCCCGCGTTCTTGTACGTGAAGCCCGGAGTCGGAACGTAGAAGCCAAGGCTGGCGTGATTGACAACTCGGGGATTCCCCGGCAGGATTTGAACCGCCCGAACCCACTCATCGTGCTTAAAATGGGTTGGAAATTCGAAGTACTCGTACCAGCCGCGGCCGCGAGCCGGAACCGTTTGTTCCCTGATCATAGAAAACACCGCGTCTGGCTGCCCATCCATCCACCCGCCGCTGAAATGAGGCTGCGGTGGCAACGCCTTGGGATTACCCTCCGGAGCGCCCTCATCAACCCAGGCAGCGATGGTGTGGATTTCTGATTTACTCAGTCTCGGGT
>JBOGJS010000042.1:0-7125 GCA_050745365.1 Terriglobia bacterium | reverse complement strand
CAGAATCTGGTCGACCGCATTCCCGATGGGCTCTTTGCCACTCATCCACCCGTAGCATAAGCCAATCGGAGCGATTTGTCCAGACCCTCACCTCAACTACGTTTACCCCGGCTTATTGAGAAGATTCCGTTTTTAGTCCCAACAAAGGCGGAAATGCGGCCACAATACCTTACACCGAAATCACCGCAATGGATTACGGAGAGCACGCCGGACGGCGCATCGGTTCGACTATCGCGCTCGGTGTCACCACCCTTGGCGTGATGGCATTGCCGATGTTGCTCTCGAAGAAGAAGCGCCACTATCTGACCGTTTACTTCAACAACGATCCGAAAGTTGCAACCGAAGAGCGAGACCGGCTGGCGAAAGATCGGAAGGCGGTCGCCAAGGGCGAGGTAGCTGCGTTCGAGATCAATAAGCATGGCTACCCTGACCTCGTTTCGGTTCTGCAAGCGAAAACTGGTGTTGCGGTTCAAGAAGAAGAATCCAAGCGGTAGCTGGCACCTTGCTCTCTGTGCCCTGGGCCACCCAGCGCACTTGGCGCCGCGTGAACCTGGTCTTGCGGCGGTATCCGTAGCGCTGGGCTACCCGCAAGGAAAGTGAATCCTTCTCGCATATAATCTCTTGGCCATGGGGACCACTCGCACACCAGACTCGACAAGAGACAGCGGCTCAGCCGCCAATCTCGGCTTCGAGGCCCAGCTCTGGCAGGCGGCCAACGCGCTCCGTGGCAGCATGGACTCAGCCGAGTACAAGCACGTGGTGCTCGGCTTGATCTTCCTGAAATACATCTCGGACGCTTTCGAGCAACAGCACGCGCGGCTTGAGGCGGAGCGCAGCCGGGCCTGAAGGCGAACCGACTTCCGTCCTCGAGTTCGGGGATGCGATGCATTGGACCGGCAACGAAGGAGACGCGATATTGCGAAAACCGTCTTCGCCGCGAGCTGATAGGGTGGGCGAATGTAAGGCGAATATGCTATAAAGGGAAGATAGACCGTGTCCCAAAGGTAGACGCTGATTCCCACGTGTTTCACCAATATGGTGAATTGTGGTGTATGCTTCCGACGGGTGAGCTAAGTGACCAGAGGCGCCAAGCGAAAAGAAAAACGAGCCGCGGTGGAGACCGCGTCGATGCGGGCGAGCATCAGCTTTCCGCTTGACGTGTACCAAACACTCGACGTCATCGCCCGCCAGAAAAAGGTCTCACTGGCCTGGGTCGTGCGCGAGGCCACGGAGCAATATATCGCCGGCAAATGGCCGTTGTTCGCCAAAACTGCGGAGCCGAACCGTGAATAAAACCGCCGCCGTAACACATGCGGAAGCGGCGCGCACGCAGGCCGGGGTATGCGAACCGGTAACCGGCCTGCTCGATTTCGCGACGCATCTCCAGCACCTGTACGAGAGCCACACATCCGTCGAGGAGCGTAAAGGTAAGGGACAGTATTTCACTCCGCCAGAAGTGTGTGCATTCATGGCTGGGCTGTTCTCCGAGCCCGCGGGCGATCAATTCCGATTCCTCGATCCGGGGGCCGGAGTCGGGTCGCTCAGCGCTGCCTTGTGCGAACGCCTGAGCCGGGCCAAATCTCCGCTCCGCATCGAAGCCGTGCTGTTTGAGAACGACCGGAGCGTCCTGCCCTATCTCCGCCGCACGATGGAGCATTGCCGCCGCGAGTTGGAACGGGCAGGGCATGCACTCGCGGTGCTGCTGCACGAGCGCGATTTTATCCTGGATGCCTCCGCATCCACCCAAGGCCGTCGCGGACTATTCGACGACGCAATTGGGGTAGGGGAGGTGGATGGGGTGATCATGAATCCGCCCTATTTCAAGCTGAACAAGAATTCCGAGTACGCGAGGGTGATGGACGCCGTGGTGCACGGGCAACCCAACATCTATACCTTCTTCCTTGCGGCCTCAGCAGAGATGCTCCGTGGCGACGGCGAAATGGTTGCCATCACGCCGAGAAGTTTTTGCAACGGCTTGTATTTTCGGGGGTTCCGCCACTGGTTCTTTGAAAGGATGGCGCTTGACCATATCCACCTGTTCGAGTCGCGGACCGACACGTTCCGCGACGTGTTGCAGGAAAGCGTCGTGACCCGGTCTTATCGGCTTGGTCCGCCTTCCACGCGGATCACCGTCAGCAGCAGCTATGGCCGTGATCTAGCGCACAAGATGCAGGTAAAGACCCTTCCGGCTACGGATATCGTAGACAGCTCCACCGGCGATTGGGTGATACGCGTACCGGCCTCGGATGAGGATTGCGCAATTTTGGAAGCGCTGGAATCCTGGCCGGATCGCTTCGCCGATGTGGGACTTCGCGTCTCTACCGGTCCCGTCGTCACCTTCCGTGCGCGGGAATTCCTGGTCCACGGTCTTCACGGGAGCGCGGCACCGTTGCTGTCTACCTTCAATGTTAAACCCTTCAAGACGGTCTGGCCGACGCCGCACAAAAAGCACCCGGATGCTTTTAAGGTTTGCCCGGCGTCCATCAAACTGCTCCTGCCGTCGCAAAACTATGTGCTGCTGCGCCGTTTCAGCGCAAAGGAAGAAAGGCGCAGGCTCACGGCAAGCTGCCTGATTGGTGCGTCCCAACCCGGTCCGTATGTCGCGCTCGAAAATCACCTGAATTACGTCTACCACGCCAAACGGCCCCTATCGCTGGATGAGACCTACGGCTTGGCGGCACTGTTCAACTCCGCATTGCTCGACCGGTATTTCCGCATCATCAGCGGAAATACCCAGGTCAATGCCACGGAACTTCGTGCCATGCCGTTCCCCGCGCTGGACACGGTTACCAGCATCGGGCGGAAGGTACAGGCGCTCTCCGTGCTGGAGAGCAACACGATTGATCGGATTGTGCTGGATTGCGTGGGCATAAAGGGTTCGCTAGGGCAACATCTTATGAAGGCCGCCATGTGAGCAAAACTGACGAAGCACTCGACATCCTGACCTCACTGGGTCTGCCCCGTAGCCAGCAAAATGAGCGTTCAGTCCTCACGCTCCTGGCGCTTGCGGGCATCGGCCCGCGTACCCCATGGAAGAATACGACCCAGCCCATGCTCCGTATTTGGGACATCATGGGCTTCATGCGCGAGCGGTACAACAAGGACTACGCCGCCAATTCCCGCGAGACGATCCGCCGCCAGACCATTCATCAGTTAGAGCAAGCGCGGATTGTTAACCGCAACCCCGATGATCCCACGCGTCCCACCAACAGCGGCAAGACGGTATACCAGCTCACGGATGAGGTGCAGCCCCTCCTTAAGGCCTATGGAAGCGCATCCTTTGAAAAGGAACTGAAAGCTTTCATCAGCCGTTTCGGTTCCCTCCGGGAGGCCTACCGTCGATCCCGCGAGGGACTCCGAGTGCCGCTCACGCTCCCGGACAGCTCCGTGGTGTACCTGTCGCCAGGCGAGCACAACGTCCTCCAGGTTGATATTGTGGAGCAGCTTGGCCCGCGTTTCGCTCCGGGCGCGGTCGTTCTGTACGTGGGAGATACCGCCCTCAAACATGTGGTCTATGCCGAGGCGCAATTAAAGAAAATCGGCGTGCCGATTACCGAGCATGACAAGCTCCCCGACGTGGTGCTCCACCGGCCGGAAAAGAACTGCGTGTACCTCATCGAGGCCGTAACCTCGCACGGTCCGGTATCGCCGAAACGCCACGGGGAGCTCGAAAAGATGCTGGCCCGCTGCACGGCGGACCGCGTCTACATCACAGCCTTTCTCGACATACATGGCTTCCGCAAATACGCGGCTGATATTGCTTGGGAAACCGAGGTCTGGATTGCAGACAACCCGGATCATATGATTCATTTTAACGGTCCGAAGTTCTTGGGGCCGTACAAACCCAAGGGAGCATAGCTTCGATTCAATGCGTAATTCCGATGCGCCGCTGAAAACGGGAAAGGATGATTACAATATTCACCTCAATTTTCTGCCGGTTGAGATGGGTGGCCTACACTTCGGCATTTATCGTCGCAAATGTGCGTCTCCGCAAGAGGATCGCCCAACTCCCCAGGCGACCGCTCATAGGCTCCCTTCAGTTGCTGCAGATGAAGAGGACTGGTCATCGTACTGGGTGGTTCCCGACGCCACCGAGGGGTTTGAAGTCTTTGATTTCCAGCCAGAATGGAACGCGGACATAACACAGCGGATCATTTTCGAATGCCTCAGAAAGTCCGTGGTGTCCCGGTTGAAAACCATGGAATATCGCTTCCCGGAGAACAGCTTTATTGATGAAGTGTCTTTCGTCATGCAGACGTACCCGGAGGGCGCCGAGGAGCTGGTGGCCCAGCCCTATTCCCTCAAAGCGACCCACCAAACAGGCTTTCTCGTTGATTTTCACTTCAGGCTCGCCAAGGACGTTCCGTTCACCCGCAGAATCCAGCAATTGAGTCTTGGCCTCGACAAGAACTTCCGGCGAAACGTCGATTACTGCGTGGATAAATCCTCGAAGATTCGGCGCTTCCTTGAGAAACGCTGGCTGGTCTTTGAGGGGATGACGCTACCCGGAGGGTCAATGCCGCTGAGGATATCCAAAGACTTTGTCACGGTGCCAGCAGAACGGCTTCGCCCCAAGGTTTACGTCTTCTCAGGAGACAAGGAATCCAAGAGCCAGTTCAACGGCCTGCGCGATTTTGGGCCTCTCCAACCGCTTGAACAATCTCCCAGGCTGCTATTCGTGTTTCGTGAAAAGGACCGACAAGCCGCGCGTCGCCTTGCCCTATCTCTCAGGGCACTGAAACAGCGCGGCCAGTTTAATTTTCCGGGCTTTAAGCACCTGTTCAAGGTCGATCTGGAGATCGATGCAAACCCGGTCGTTCTTCCCGATCTGACCGCTACGTCGATGGAATTCGCGTTAAAGCGTGCCGAGGCTGTACGAAAGGACTGTCCCCAAGTCCTGCCGGTCATCGTTCTGCCCAACGAAGAGGACAATGGCTATTTGGTCCAGAAAGCATATTTTTCGCACGCGGGCATGCCTACGCAGGTCTGCACGCTGCGCATTCTGGAGGATGAAGAATCCTTGAAATGGGCAATCGGGAACTTGGCGCTCCAGATATTCTGCAAAGCGGGTGGAAAGCCCTGGAAAGTTCGGCCTACGGCCGAGCGCTCTCTCATCATCGGCATCAGCCAGTCCCACAAATGTCGCATCGTCAATGATCGGGTTCATGTGGATAAGTATTTTGCTTTTTCCGTTCTCACCGACAGCAGCGGACTGTTCCAGCAAATTCAAGTGCTGGGCGATACGCAGGATCACTCCGCGTACATCAGCGCTCTTCGCGCCAATCTGAAAAAGGTGCTGGAGGAGAACGCGAACCTCTTCAATCGCGTCGTCATCCACACTTCTTTCAAGCTCAGGCACGAGGAAATCCGCGCCATACAGCAGACCACCCAGGAAGTCGCGGCCGCTGCTGATCGCACGAAATGCAGGTTCTCCGTCATCAAAGTGAACCATAATCGCCGATTCTTTGGAATAAACCGTTCGGTCAACAGCCTCGTACCCTATGAGGCGACCAAGGTTCGACTGGGTTCCGGGGAGCACCTCGTGTGGTTCGAAGGCATTTATCTGGACAAGCCGAATGTGACGAAGGCTTTTCCCGGTCCAACGCACCTGCAATTCCTGCGCGTACATGACGAGCCGGCAGGCTCCGCCGAGCAGCGGGAGCTGTTGCAGGATTTGGTGAATCTTTCGGGCGCCAACTGGCGGGGGTTCAACGCCAAGAGCGCGCCGGTGTCCGTCTTTTATTGTCATCTGGTAGCCGATTTTGTTCATGATTTCCATGAGCGAGGGCTTCCGATGCCAGCGGTGCAGGATATCCGACCTTGGTTCCTGTGAGCACCCATGACGAGCCGCTCTAAAGACATCATCTTTCTCTTAGGCGCAGGGGCGAGCGCCGAAGCGGACATACCCGTCTCGGGAGAGATGATCAATCGCATTGAAAGCTCCCTCCAGCGGGAAGGAACAGAGGAGGGCTTGTACCATCATATCAAGAGCGCTATTCATTTCTCTGCGGGTCTCAAGGGATGCTTCGGCGCAGCCGTGCCATTCAACATCGAAACCCTCGTCAACACCTTGTATGAGCTGGAGAGAAACGAGGAACATCCCCTCTATCCATTTATTGCGGCGTGGAACTCCCGATTTGTCGCTCTTGCCGGCGCGAACTTCGTCGAGGTGCGCAAGTTCCGGAAGCGGATTCTTGCCGATCTAAAGCGATGGATGTGTCCGGAAGATACCGCCAAAGCCGATTATTACAAGGGCTTCGGGACGATTCAGCGCGATCTGAACTACCCTCTGAATGTTTTTTCTCTGAACTACGACCTCTGTGTTGAGCGTCTCGCCAGCTCAGAGTTTCGCGTCGAAACGGGATTCGCCGGCTCTGGCCCCCCTCACCCGTGGGATTGGGAGCGCTTCGTCGACATGGAGATCAGCAATAACCTCGCTCCGCACCTGGTCCTCTACAAACTGCATGGGTCAATCAACTGGAAGCGGAACGCCGCTACCAAAGAACTTTTCTCCGTTGAGCAAATCGAAAGCGTGGACGAGGATAACATGGAAGTCATTTTTGGGCGCGAATTCAAGCTTGAGGCCGCCGATCCGTACCTTTTTTTCGCGTACAGATTTCGTGATCTCTCATTAGTCGCAAGGCTCATTGTTAGTCTCGGATACGGCTTCGGCGACGCGCATATCAACAAGATGCTGACGCAGAGCCTACGAAACGACCCGGAACGCAGAATGCTCGTCATTCAGCGCTGTGATGACTCGGCCTGCGATGCAAAGACTAAGGAGATAATACGGCTTCTGGATCTCGGCGACGACCGGCTCGACCAGGTTAAGGTTCAATCCGGCTCTGCGAAACAGTTCCTTGAGACCCCAGACCTGACTCAGTCGCTCGTAAAGCTGATTCCCTCGAGCAAAGACGCTCCGTTCTGAATATGAGCAAGAAAAGTAAGAAGATCAGCGCCGCCGCGCGCAGGTCGCCAATTTCGATGAACCGGTTTCAGAGCGCGAATTGCCATGTGACTAAAAGCAGCATAGACTCGATGGCAATGAACATCGAACGGCTGAAGCGAATCACGGTTGAAGAGGGCAAGTGCGGTGGACGGCCCTGCATCCGCGGCCTTCGCATA
>JBOGJS010000041.1:0-6999 GCA_050745365.1 Terriglobia bacterium | reverse complement strand
TGCCCCGCTTGAAAAGCGGACATTTCACTTGCTAATTGAACCGGACATATTATGTGCTACCGACACTTCACCTCTTTGTCCTTGACAAAGATTGAACTCACCCGTAAAAAAGGTTACGGAAGTGATGAGAATCGATTCATTGTGCCATTGAGTCATTAAATCATGGGCGAGCCGATCTTCTGATTTTCCGCCGTTCGGTGGCCCAACGATTCAATGAACCGACCATTCAATACGTGTTGCCCGCTACTCGTCGCTGCGTTTGGCTTGTTTCGAGGGAACTATGATTTATTTCACCGAGCTCCAGCATTTACCGGTATTTGACGCGCGAGGCGATGACTTGGGCCGGCTGGAGGACCTGGCCGTCGATCCCAGCCAGAATTCGTTGCGCATCGCCGCCTATCACGTGAAGAGTCCGAAGAAGGAGATTCGCTGCATCACCTACGGGCAGATGCAATCCGTCTCGGTGCGCGCCGCGCAAACCAGCGTGCGAGCGGAGGAAATCCGCTGTTACACGCCCGATGAAAGCCTGATTTCGGTGAAGAAGGACATCCTCGATCAGCAGATCATCGACGTCAATCACCGCAAGGTGGAGCGCGTGAACGACGTGGACTTTGATATCCACCCCGCCGAGGGCCACACCGAACTGCGCGTGCTCGCCGTGAACGTAGGCCCCGCGGCAGCGGTGCGGCGGCTGCTGCAAGGGGTGGTCTCCAAGCATAAGATCAGATCCCTTTCCAACCTTTTGTCATCGCGCACGATCCCGTGGGAATTTGTCAACCTGATCGAGCCGGACCCGGCGCGGCGCGTTAAATTGCGCATCTCTTACGACCGGCTGGCAGAGCTCCATCCCGCTGACATCGCCGACATTCTCGAAGTGTTGAGCCGTGAGGAGCAGAAGGCAGTGATCGAATCCCTCGATGACGAGACGGCGGCCCAAGCGATCTCGGAGATACCTACGCGGATGCAGGCAGTGTTGCTCGAAAGCATCCCGACGGAAAAGGCGGCAGATATTGTGGAAGAGATGCCGCCCGACGAGGCCGCTGACGTGCTACATGAAATGCAGCCCGAAACGTCCGCCGAGCTCCTTGCGGGGATGGAAACCGATGAGGCGAAGGAGGTCCGGGGATTGCTGGGATTCGAGGAAGACACCGCTGGAGCTTTGATGACCACCGAGTACGTCATGGTAGAAGAACTCGGCACGGTCGAGAGTGCTGTGGAAGCTCTCCAGCGCTTTGAGGGTCCAGCCGAATCCGTGCACCAGATTTTCCTCGCCGACGAAACCGGAGTGTTAACCGGCATTGTGCCGCTGGCACGCATCCTCCTGGCCGGAGGGACAACCACTCTGAAGCAGCTTTCCGTAGATCCGGTCATCTCCGTTCAGGCCCATGAGGACACTAAAGAAGTGGTCGGACTTTTCCACAAATACAACCTGGTGGCTCTACCGGTGGTCGATGACAGGAACCATCTGGTGGGCATGGTGACGGCGGATGATGTGCTCGAGCTCGTGGTTAAGAAGAAATGAGTAGCATGGGTTCGTTGAGTGATTGAGTCATTGAGGATCGAATCAATGAACCCATTCACGCCGCTCATCACACTTCCAGGCAGGGTTCCCGGCGGCTTCCATGGTCAATCACAAGCGCCTCCACAGGTTGCGCAGGAACATCCTGATTTTTCTTGCCGTCGTGGGCCCTGGCATTATTACCGCCAATGTCGACAACGATGCAGGCGGCATCCTCACCTATTCGCAGGCCGGTGCCGCTTTCGGGTACACGCTTCTATGGACGCTCGTTCCAATCACCGTTGCCCTCGTTGTTGTGCAAGAAATGGTGGCGCGAATGGGGGTGGTCTCGGGCAAGGGCCTTGCCGACCTGATTCGCGAAGAATACGGATTTCGCGCCACATTCTTCCTGATGCTCATGCTGCTGGCCGCCGACCTGGGCAACACGATTTCGGAATTCGCTGGCTTGGCTTCAGGTATGTCTGTTCTGGGGGTCAGCCGCTACATTGTGGTTCCACTGGGCGGCCTGCTGGTGTGGCTTCTGGTGGTGAAGGGAACCTATCCGGTGGTCGAGAAGGTGTTCCTGGTGGCGTGCCTCTTTTACGTCGCTTATCCTGTTTCCTGCTTCCTGGCGCACCCTCATTGGTCAGAGGCTGTTAAGAACACCGTCGTCCCTTCTTTCCGCGTTGACGCCACTTACATCTACATGACCATCGGGCTGGTCGGAACGACCATCGCTCCCTGGATGCAGTTCTATTTGCAGTCGGCGGTGGTGGAAAAAGGCGTGGAGGTGAAATATTACAGGCAGTCCCGCTGGGATGTAATTATCGGCTGCATGATGACGGACATTGTGGCCTTTTTTATTATTGCCGCCTGCGCGGCCACCATCTATGTTGCCGGCCATCACGAGATTACGGACGCCGGGCAGGCGGCGCTCGCGCTGCGCCCGCTTGCGGGCAGGGCGGCAGAGGCTCTCTTTGCGTTCGGACTGTGCAACGCATCGCTGTTTTCAGCCTGCATCCTGCCACTCGCCACGGCTTATTACGTCTGTGAGGGACTGGGCTTCGAAGCGGGAATTAACAAAAGGCCGCGCGAAGCTCCGGTGTTTTATTCGCTTTATACAGGCCTCATCCTGTTTGGGGCACTGGCGGTGATCGTGCTCAGCCAGTCCAAGCAAATCCCTGTTATCCTGCTTTCGCAGGTGATTAACGGCATTCTGCTTCCGTTCGTGCTCATCTTTATGCTTCGCCTCGCCAACCGCAAGGATTTAATGGGGGATTATCGGAATACCCGCGTTTTCAACGCCATCGCCTGGATGACGTGCGTCGTCATGATCGGCCTCACCGTCGTCTGGATTGCCAGTTCCTTGCTTCCTACTCATTGAGCAGGAGGATAAAGCAATCGCGGCGGAGCGTGCCGCGCCGGATCATGGCCAGCCTCTACGATGGACCCAGCATCCAAGTACGAGTGTGCCAGAGCATAAATCGAATGGATCGACAGCGATGAAGCCATTCTTGAGATGGTGGTTAGCCTTCATCGTGGTGGTGCCGCTATGTTTTCCGGGCAATGCCAGGGGCGCGCAATCGACTCGACAGGCTCCCTGGGTGCGACCGAATGCTGCAGCAGGAGCAGGCAGCCTCGTCGGCACTGTGGTGGATGTCAATGGCGCCGGTATTCCCGGCGCTCAGGTCACACTCACCAATAGGATCGCGCTGCAACAATATACAGTGATCTCAGGAGAGAACGGCGAATTCAACTTTACCACGGTTCCTCCCGGCTCCTATTTCATTACCATCAAGGCGAAAGGCTTCGGGCCTTATACGTCTACGAAGTTCATAATATCAGCTCGACAGGTTTATAAAGTGCCCACCGTCCGACTGCCTGTGGCGATGCAAAAGCAAGTGGTGGTGGTGCGCCCCACTTCAGTAATCGCCCAAATGCAGATGAAAGCGGAAGAAAAGCAGCGCGTCTTAGGTATTGTCCCGAATTTCTACACCAGTTACGTCTGGAATGCTGCGCCGTTGGATACGAAGCAGAAATTCTCGCTCGCAACGCGTGATATCTTTGATCCTGTCTCTCTTATCGGAGTGGCGGCAAGTGCCGGCATCGAGCAGGCGAACAATAGCTTTGCTGGGTACGGACAGGGCGCGGCAGGCTACGGAAGGCGTTTTGGGGCCGCTCTGGGTGACGTTCTCATCGGCGGGTTCGTGAGCGCGGCAGTATTCCCGTCGATCTTCCACCAGGACCCCCGTTACTTCTACCAGGGGTCGGGCTCTTTCAAATCACGCCTCGTGCATGCTTTGAGCTACGCTGTCATCGCGCGCAGCGATACCGGACGCACAATGCCTGATTATTCCGATTTGCTGGGCGATTTGACGGCGGGAGCGATATCCAATTTGTATTATCCGCCCGCGAACAGAGGGGCAGGCTTGCTCTTCACCAACTTCGGGACCGGCATTGCCGCGCGCGCGGCTGACAACGTCGTTATCGAGTTCCTCTCGAAGCGCTTCACCACTCATGTCCCCGGCAACGGAAAGCCGTGAAACTCAGGCTGAGCGGCCCGCGAAACGTTATGAAAATGCCTCCGAGCTTGGCGGTTTGTATCATGATACACCGTCCTTAACCTAGCATTTTCGACCGTGCGGTGGTCATCTTGGGGAACTTGCGCGGGGCGTTTTGCCGCCCGGAGGGAGCGCCCAGGCATACAGAACGCTATCAATAGGGGTCAGAAGATATTGCCGGCCATTGAGCTCATAAGTCATCGGGCAACCGGTTACTCTGCCTCCGGCGTAGACGTGCCATAGCGATCGTCCGGTCGCAGGATTAAGCGCCGTCAAATCCCCATACGCATCTCCGGTAAAGAGCAGGTGGCCGGCCGTGGTCAGGATGCCGGACTCACCATCATAAAAGCCCCCGCCGCCGCGTGAATCACGATGCCATCGGATGCGCCCGGTTTTATAGTCAATTGCCAACAACATCATTTTCGACCAAAGCATGCTCTCCACGCCGCCCTGGTGTTCGGATGACGTCGCCCGGCTACCATTTCGCGTTAGGTACTGCACAACAAAGAAATGGAACGCGTTCACATAGAAAAGGCCAGTCGAGGGATCGAAACTCGGGGACCACCAGTTTGTTCCCGTGTCATCCAGCAATGTTCCCGCAGGCTGAGGTTGCTTCTTGAGGTTCGGAATAGGCTCTCCACGTTTATTAACACCTTCTGACCAGTTTTCCGGACCAAACGGCGTGCTGAGCAGGCATTTGCCGGTCACACGGTCGAGGACGAAAAAGTATCCATTGCGGCTTGCCTGGGCCAGCAGCTTGCGCGATTTTCCTCCGAAGTTGGCGTCGAATAAAATCGGCGTTTCGACAGCGTCGCGGTCCTGGGTGTCGTGCGGGGAAGACTGGAAATACCACACCAGCTTGCCTGTATCTGGATTGAGAGCAACAATTGTGCACGTATAAAGGTTTGCGCCTGGGCGCACCGGGCCGGAGAGAACCGGATGTGGATTGCCCGTACCCCAATAAATAAGGTTCAACTCAGGGTCGTATGTTCCGGTCAGCCATGTTGTGCCGCCGCCGTGGTCCATTATCTCCGTGTTGGGCCATGTTTTAGCCGCAGGCTGCCCTGGCTTGGGCACAGAGTTCCAGCGCCATAAAAGCTTACCATCCACGGGACTCCGGGCTTCGAGGAAACCCATGATGTCCGTCTGATCGCCGGAAATGCCCACAATGAGGCGATTCTTCACCACCAGCGGGGCCATGCTGATATAAAAGCCAAACGCCGTGTCAGCGATGACAACGTCCCAGATTTTCTTCCCCGTGCGCGCGTCCAGGCAGATCAAGTGAGCGTCGGGCGTGCCAAAAAACAGTCTGTCCTTGTATATCGCCACGCCCCGCTGGGCAATGTAGTTTCCGCCCGACTGGCGCCCGAAATGCCATATCTGCCTCCCCGTGCGCGCATCAACCGCCCACACCTGGTTCGGGTCCGTGAAGTAAAGGATGCCACCGACCTCGATCGGAGTGCATTTGAGCGCTTGAGAGTGCGCCTGGAAAGCCCAGGCCAGTGTGAGCGACCGCACATTGTTCTGATTGATCTGAGATAGCGTGCTGTAACGCTGCCCATTATAATCGCCGTTAAATGATGGCCACGCGCTGGTGGGAGGCTTGAGAAGTAATTTCGGATTGAGGCCCTGGCCGTAAATCGACGCAGCACACAGGAGAAAAACCATCAACTTCATCACTTCAGCGTCTCCAGATAAGCGAGGATGTTGTGCATGTCGGCATCCGTCAGTTTGGGAAGCAGCCGCCGGTGCGCGGCGAGCGGGTCGGTGATCTTTACTTTCACCGCATCGCGCGGCCAGGAACGATACCATCCAGCGCTGTCAGTGATAGCGACTTCGTAATCCGTGAGGAGGCGGACTCGCCCCGTATATTGCTTCCCGGAGGAATCCGTCACGGTAGCCGTCAGATGCTGGTCTGGAGGGTAAAGGAACCGCGCTTGCAATTCCGCAGCCGGATATTTACGCGCGATGCCTGCGAGGTCGCCGGTGGGCGAGTGGCAGGATGAACATCCGCCGGCACCATAGAAAAATGCCTTCCCTGCCTCGGCGTTCCCGATGAGCAGCTCAGCGGCCGGGTAGCCGGCGCCGGGCCTTCGTGGCGAACGACCGTCGGAGACCACAACCCGGTGGTGGAGAAATGCCACCACGTCCGTAATCTGCTCGGAAGTAAGTTGGAATGACGGCATCCCTTTATCCGGAAATCCGTTTAGAATCACCGGGCCAATAAGGTTCCCGTCCTTATCGCGCCGGACGATGGCGCTGCGCATGAGGTCGGGACCCGAGGAGGTGCCATTGGCGTCAGGACCATGGCAGAAAGCACATGTTTTTTGGAACTGGCTGCGCCCTCGCTCGGCGGCGGCACGGGGTTGTAGCTGCCCTTCCCGGTGGTGCGGCCTCGGATTTTCTTGCCAGCCGCTCACCGTACCCCATGCACAAAGGCACATCATTACGAGCAGGATCACGGAAATTGTTCTATGCTTCATCACACGGATCATTGGAGACAGTCATTCAGGGCCGTCGGCCCGCGAAGGCTCATGAAAATGAGCAGAATAAGCTCTATCGTCAAGCCGCTTATGCTAGTGAACGGCGACATCACTTGTCAATAGGAAAACTGAGCCCCACAGAAAAACTGATCGTTATGCCGTGTAAAGACCTCAATTTGCCGGTATTAAGCCGAACGGGTTCCCTTGTGGTACATTTTGGTTGCAACTATACTCTTATGGCCCAGTGATTCTTGCTGGGCGTTGAACTGAACAGGGAGGCCATCAAAATGGGCAAGCTCAAAATGAAAACTGCCGTCGCTGCGCCCGTTATGGCCATCAGTTCGATCGTGATCCTTACCGCTTTCCTCTTGCCGGTGCACTTGTTTGGCGGCGCGCGAGCACACAGCTTATCCGTCCGAGACAACTTTAGCTCCGGCAACTTGAGCGCGTGGCAAAT
>JBOGJS010000040.1:0-2668 GCA_050745365.1 Terriglobia bacterium | reverse complement strand
GCATCGCCATTTCAGAGATGGCTACCTGACCGGGGGATAGACATGGCACGGCCTTTATGCCGTGGATATTCGGGTCGGAGCGGGTAGCCACGGCACGTGCTTACGTGCCGTGGGTATTCACCGCGCTGGATGCTTCTTGATGAGAGGGCCCGCTTGGTTGATGCTTCCCTTCTCCAGTTGCGTCCTCAAAGTGAATTTCTGATGCGGCAGCAGGTTAACCACCGTATCCGATGTCTGGTATCCGGGCATGGCGATTTTGATCTGGTGTTTTCCTGGCTTTAAGAGCAAGGCTCGCCGCGCGCCACCGAAGTCTGAGGCGGGACCAATGAATCCGCCGTCCACAAAAACCGCCGCCCTATCCGGTGTCACATCGAGCTTCAGTTCGGCGGTTATCGACGGAATCCGGTATCGTGGATCTCTCTCCAGCGATACCGTGATTGTTTGTGTCTGTCCGGGCTCGACGGTGATTCTCTGGGTGAAGTCCTTATAGCCAAGTTGGCGGACGGTGACCTTATGGTTGCCGGGCAGCAGTAGAACCTTTCTCGCGCCTTTGAGCTCGCTGATATAGCCCACGTATTCGCCGTCAATCCAGACGCCGGAATGCTGATCGAGCTTCGTAACACCAATGAAGTCCACCTCACCCATGGTCTTGTTCTGACTGTAAGAGAGACCCGGAAGAGAGAGCATCACCGAGACGATGACCAGCAGAGACATAATAATGCCCTTTGAGCGAATCATGACGTTTTTCCTCCAAGCGCTCAGAAGCTGCTGTTTTCGCCATCCGCTCGCTGCTCCCCACCGACTGGAGTTCGGGCGCCGCGCGCGCGACAGGACAAATCAGCCAATAAGCTGAGCGCTCACCGGCACGGCACCGCGGCCTCTCCAGAAAAGGCCGGTCGGTGGCAGCGAATTACAAGCGGCCAAGAGCTAAGGTGCGTACGAGCGGCCTGTGAATCGCCCACAGCTTTCTGAGCTAAACGGGTAGCCCCATACATTTGATGACAAGACCCGCGGAGGAGGCTCGCTCCGAACAGCGCCTCGGTAATAATTCGCTCTAATTCGGGGATAATCCCTATTTGCTTGGCCAGTCTTCTCCGGCCAAAGTGGGAGAAGCATCAAATTTCCAAGTGATCGATGGGTAGTGGATAGCTACGGCACGTGCTTGTGTGCCGTGGGTATTCGGATCGGAGCGCAGAGTTTCGTATTTCAGAAATTCTGCGGTATTTGATTGGGATAAATAAAAGCGGGCAGCGGGGCTGCGATCCTCGTGAAATCCCATGGTCGACCCAGAACAGGTTGACCGTGATGTAATGAAAAGGCAATGCCTCCTCGGGTCCAGGTAAACTGGACCGGCTACCTGGACGACGGGCGGTGTCACTCTGCCTGTTTCAACGCCTGAGGCGGAAGTTTGGCCGCATCCTCCAGGGAAACCATGGCAAGTTCCTTCACTTCCGCGCACGGATAGTTGGGTGAAATAGGCGAGCCTTCACGCCGGATCATGAGCTTGCCGTTTTTAACCCAGCCCGCGCCTCGTATGGACAAATGATTGACCATGCGCTCCCGCCATAAGCGGAGTTGGCCCTGGTGCGATATGTCCGCGGCTAAATCGTGAAGCTCCTGAGGATCATGATTCAGGTCGAAGAGTTGCTCGGAGCCATCGTAGGCATGGAAGATGTACTTGGTATGGCCGTCCGTCAGCGCGTTCCAGTGAACCGTCGGGCCACACCAGGAAATGTCGTGCTCGAGATCGATGTACGGCCGCCAATCGCCCTTCTTTCCGCTCACCAGCGACAGGAGGCTGCGCCCGTCGAGGTGCTCTGGGGCAGGCGTCGAAGCAGCCTCCAGAAAGGTTGGCAGGACGTCCCTCAGTTCTGTCGTTTGTGAGATCACCTGGCCTCGCGCTGTGCTGATCAGTCCCTTGGGCCACCGCATCAGCATCGGAATCCGCACCACCGGCTGATAGGGCTGCGCCTTGGTCCACCGGCCATGGTCGCCCAGCATGTCTCCGTGGTCCGCGCAGTAGAAAATCAAGGTTTCTTCCAGCCACCCACGCGCCTCCAGTTCCTGGAGGATGCGTCCGATCTGCTGGTCAACAAACGTTACCTGCGCGTAATAACCCGCCCGGGCGCGGCGCACGTCTTCCGGGGTGAGACCTTCGTGCCAGCACATTTCCAGGCCATGTCCATTGCTCGGCCTGTATCTGCCGTCCCAGTCGCCATGAGCCGCTGTTGGCAGATTCCCGTCTTCATACTGCCGCATCAAACGCTCAGGCGGGATGTAAGGAGGGTGGGGAGGAATAAAGGAGACCTTCAGAAAAAACGGTTTGGAGCGCTTGTAGCCCTGCAGAAATCGGATTGCCGTGTCGCCCACCCATCGCGCGCGATGCAGCCGCTCAGGATAGGGGTAGGGCGCGGC
Source organism: Terriglobia bacterium (assembly GCA_050745365.1). Taxonomy (GTDB): domain Bacteria; phylum Acidobacteriota; class Terriglobia; order UBA7540; family UBA7540; genus RH2-MAG17b. The sequence goes on along the minus strand of JBOGJS010000040.1, from coordinate 253 downwards.
GCGATACGAGTTCCAGAAGTTTTTCCATCCAAATCCGCAATCGTCGGGGACGTTGTTGAGGTAGCCGTCACCGGCGTAAATGTCCGGGGCATTACTCCAAAACCAGGAATGGTAGTCGGTGCGATAGACGAGAGGATAATCATGATGCTCATCCTGGAGCATCATCTCGAACCCATGAGACACAAGCGGCGGATACATGTGCTGGCCGATGCTCGGCATGAAGTGGTTCTTGCCGATGCTGGCGGTGTAGTAG
>JBOGJS010000039.1:0-5228 GCA_050745365.1 Terriglobia bacterium | reverse complement strand
CCTTCAATAAGATGACGTGTTCACCCTCCTTGAGGTTTCGCACCTTCACGGTGAATGTTTCCTGCCGCGCATCCACAATGCCATCATTAGAGACGATCTGTTTCCATTCACCATTCCCGCTCGAAATCTCCGCCCGGCACAACGGCGCCATTTTGCTCACCGCCTCAAAATGAACGATGGCACTGCCGGCCTCTACGCTCTGGCTGACCACTTTTATCTCCGGGGGTGAATTATCCACCCAAAACGGCGCGCTCACTAACTTCGTCTGGAGGGCCTGAGCCGGGGGATTCGAAGGACTGTCGGAGGCAACCAGGCGGACTTGGTATTGGCCATCCGGCAGAGAATCCGGCTGCAAGCCAAAACTCGTCTCTCTCACATTGCGTTTCAACAAATGCCATTGCCGCTCGTCCGCCGACTTCAGGTAAAGGCTGTAGGTAAGTTGGTCCTGGTTCGGATCGCTAGCCCGCCAACTGATCGTGATGGGGGGCCTATCGGCCGGTGGAGTCCACGTTCCTACTCCGTCGTAGGTTACCGAGGCGGGCTCGGGACTCGGTATCGTGCTCACCGGAGTAACCATCCCTCCGGTAACAATGGGGACGCCCGTCAGGGTGCTTCTTTGGCTCCCATCCGTGATCGTCAGCGACCGGATCTCCGGAGGCAGATTCTGATTTAAATAAGAAATCGTCACTTCACTCAGCTCCGGAGTTTCCTGGCCTGAAGCTTGAAACACCGCTTTCCACTGAAGGTAGCGGGCTGGCGTGCTACCAATGGCGTTCCCGTCAGGACTGACATAGGCGGATGACCAGTCGCTCCACGTATTATCCGGGCGTTTGGAGTTCCCGGACCGAGTATAGAATTTGAGCCTGCACCCCGCCGGAACCTCGGCCCGCCAGGAAATTTCACCCCAGCGCGAGATGAATTTCGCATCCTTGATGCCCGATTCGTAAGTTCCCCCGGTCCCGATGCTGGTTCCGATTTGAATCAGCTTGGCGATGTTGCTTGTCGCGACGTAAAGGTCAGATCCCCGCGCAAGAATTCGCGTGGGCAGGGATTCACGAGTCTCAGTGAGGAGTGTGAGCATCGGGCCGTCCGGCGAGGATCGAAGGTCGAAAATGTGGCCATTGGCATCCGTCGAAAAAAGGACGTCGGAACCTTGGGTGGCCAGGCCAAAGATGCTTTCTGTGTTTGAGGTCCACAGGGTTTGGGCGGAGTAATTGGGAAATATCTCGATCAGTGATCCCCGACCGGGGGCAAATCGCTGGTAAGGCGGTGCGTACCCAGCCGAGACGCTGGGGTTCACCCTTTTGGTTGCATGAGAATGCTTTGGAGCCGGCGCGGTCTGTTGGGCCTTGGCAGGATCTCCGGAAGCATTGCCGCCGGAGGCCACCACAGTTACCGTCTGTACCGCAGGCTGCGAGACTAAGGTGGGCGTGCCGGGACCGTGAAAATAGCCGGGCATCCCGGGAGCGGCGGAATTCCCCAGGACCGCAGCATAGATATCCCCCTCAGCATCTGTCGCCAGAGAATGAATTTCCGGCAGCGCAGCCTGGTAAAGCACGAAGGCTTTCCCCTCCGGGTTGATTCGATAAATAAGGCCCCCGGGCTCGCTTCCAGCAAGCAAATTCCCATCCTTATCAAATGTTAAACACATGATGTGAGTTTGATTGCTGGAGAAAAAGACCTCGCCTTTGCCTTGGCGGCTAATCCGCAAGATTTCACCCCGGTCCCCGGTTCCGACGTAAAGTCGCCCTTGCGCATCAAAGGCGAGAGCCCAGATGTATTTGACTTTGGGGCTATAGAAAACGGAGGACTGGCCTTGCGGCGTCACACGATAGATTTTTCCCTCCGGAGAGCTACCCACATAAAGATCGCCCTCCGGCCCTACGGCCATTGCGAGGATTTCAGGTTCCGGAGCCTGAAAGAGAAGTTTTCCTTCGAGCTGTGAATTCAGCTTGAAAACTTTTCCCTGATGTCCCGTGCCAATGTAGAGATTCCCATGAGCGTCACCCACCACGCTCAGGGCGACCGTTTCGTCAGGATTGAAGATCGCTTTCGTTTCGGGCGCAAGCGTCAATTGGCCGTTCATGCTTACGGAAACGCCCTGGAGCGTGCCGGCCAGGAAGCCTTTAAAGGTGCCCACCCGCCAGAATTCGGTTTGTGTCGCCGGGAGAGTAGCGGCGCAAACGCAAAGGAGAATAGCCGCAACGAGAGGGCTTAAGTACCTTCCGCTTTTCATAGATCAAACCTTTCAACTGACCACTCTCCCGGCTATAAACCAGCTCCGCCGTTAGTTAGAAGAGGTTAAAACCTTCAGGTAGATGGTCTCGTCCCCTTCGATGGAATAAGAAGTGGCGGCCGTGTGAGAATCACCCACCACAGAAGTTCCTCGGTAAGTGATCTTGCTGGATACGGCGGGATCCGCCATAAAAGTCTGGAGCAGCGAAGGTGGAGGAGACGGGTACTCCGTGCCCTCCATCACGAACGAGCGTTGGGGCGCCATCAGCAGGGCATAGAGCCGGTTGTTCCGGCGCGTGCGGTTCAGGTCGCGCACGAGTTGGTGGAGGTTGCGTGGAGGACTACCCGGATGAATGAAATTCATTTGCAAGGCGTTCAAGGCTGTCCCGCTACCCACCACAAGAGATAGTCTTTTGCTGTCGATGCTCCGGGGAATCTCTACGGGAATTTTTTGAGTCAGCATCTGCCCGGAGGGCGTTCTCTCCACCGCCGTCACTACGATTCGATCGCCGGGATGAACTTCGGATCGAGTGCTCCAAACCTGCTCCAGCGTAGCAGTCTGGCTTTCATTCCGCGCCGTGATATTGAGAGCAATGTCACGGATTCCGATCTTTGGAAACTGGCCATTCAATAGATAGCTCAAGGGCATGGCTACAGCGGCACCGGCCATCCCAGCGCTGCTGAATTCTGAGGAAACCACATCCTCGATGTTGATCGCCTCCCCGTCCGAGAGCTTGATTTTCCCATCGAGCGCCAGCGTCGAAGGGCCGGCCGTCCTCTCCGTGGAGCTAATCGTCGAAACGATCGCCATGTTGACCAGCAAGGGCGAGAGGAGGGGTTGCTGAGCAACTTCAAAATGATAGTTGGTCGTTCTACCCAAAGAGGAATCCATATGAATGTCGACCGGAATGGTGGGAGCTTTTTCGCCCACGACGCCGTAAATGGCGCCAAACCGATCCTGGCGAATACTTCCCACCACCGGCCCGGGTGCATCCACTTTGAACGACGCCGAAAGGCTCGGAATAGTGGCAAGAACGTGCGCTTCAGCAAACGGGACGTTAGCGGGCCCCAACAGGAAAGCCTCGTGGCCGCAGGCATAAAGCTGGTTGCCATGGCGGTAGGTGACGGTACAATCCACACTGAGGTTCAGGTCACCCCGTACGAGAACCATGCTGATCATCGAGCCGGGATTAAGGTTGACGGGAGCAGCCGCTCTCTGGTCGGGCAAGGCAGCCCCACCCGAGAGCACGTCGGCCTCCATAGGCTCAAATCCCAGGCTTTTGAGCAGGGGCGCATAATGGGCGATGATAGAGGCATCGAACCCTCCAAAGAGCAATGGGAGCCGGAAGCGGCTGGCCGGGTTGCTACTCGCCCAACCGCCCAGCATTTTGGACCACAGTTCCGGGCCGGAGTCTGCCGCCGGTATCCAGCGCTCGATGCTTCCGGCTGAGGAAGGCGCGGAAGCGGCATACCAGGGGAGGCTCCAGGCGGCCCGAGGCTGCTCAGCACTTTCCGGCACTACTTGTAACATGTCCTCGATGGGAGTGATGAGCGTATAAGGCTCTTTGGAAAATGGGAACGCAATCGCCACGGCTCCAAGCAACTTTCCATCCACATAGACAGGACTGCCGCTCATGCCTGCCACCACGCCGGTCTTTTCGATCGTGGGGCCGGACAGGCGCGCCAGAATGGCATCGTGCTTGGGAGACAGCACGTTCTTGAGCACGCCCAGCAATTCAACCTGAAATTCCTGGACCTTGTTGCCTTCAAAAATGGTTCGGCCGACACCTTTTAAACCGGGGCGAACATCGCCCACGGGAAAGAATTGCGGATTTTGTTGTGCCTTAAGAGGAAGAACTGAAGCGATAATAAAAGCAGCCAACCACAGCAACCATGCACACCGAACGCCCACGCAAATTACCCCCAGACATCCAATATCAGTCTAGGGATAAACGGAAACCCCGTCAAGCAAAGCACCTAAGGCAACGAACCCTGAAGCAATTTTTTTCGAGCTCGAAATAGAGGCGTCTTTCGTTGGCAGCGTGAGCGATGCCGGCGATCTCCTAGGCCGCTGAAGAGCCGCCGCTGCTCTCAGGGTGGAGTGCCGTGCTCAGGCGCGTGAGCACGCATTCCCCCTAAAAACCCCGGCCGCCAAAACCCTCCGGCTTCTTATCAACGGACCGGAGCCAAAAAATTCCACAGGCAAAAAAATTCCAAAAATTCCGCTTGACAAGCGCCCCCCCTCGCTACGTTAGAGTAGCTCCCATCTTTTTTACCCGGAACGCTTAGTGCCCGGAGGGGGCAATGAGAATTCCGTTCTCGCTGATGGCGGTGAGCACACCCTGCTCTTTTCCTGCCCGTCAATATCCCGCAAACCCAAAAATCCTGTATTTTCTGCGGAGGTGGCTTATGCGTGTTCACACGCTGATTTCTGTTCCTCTTGTGGCTGCATTTGCCGGAGCGCTGGCATTCGGCCAGGCAGCGCTTAACTCGCCGTTAGGCCTCGCGAGCCCGCCGCAGTTGCCGCCCGTTGTCGTGGCATCTGACGCGCAGGCTGAAGCTGCGCTCGCTCAAGCATTGAATGCCGCAGGAGGCTCCGAGCTTCTTGCCAAGCTTCAGGACTTTACTGCTTCGGGCACGATCACTTATTCATGGGCCGGCAAAGCCGTTCAGGGAACGGTCACGCTGCGCGGGCACGGCCTCGATCAGTTCCGCCTCGATGCTGTCTTGCCCCAAGGCACTCGCTCCTGGGCCGTGAGCCACGGTTTGGGAACGTTCGAGACGCCGAATGGCACCCAGACCCCTATCCCCGGCCACAACGCGATCGGCATGGGCGCGCTCACCTTCCCTGACTTCTATCTGGCCCTGGCCTCTGCCGCTCCCGGAACCACGGTTTCGACCGTTGGCACCGCCCATGTGAATGGCATGAGCGCCCTTCAGATTCGCGTCCAGCGCCATTATGCCTCTTCCTTCGATCCCAACGGAACAATCGC
>JBOGJS010000038.1:0-2439 GCA_050745365.1 Terriglobia bacterium | reverse complement strand
TGTCTGCGCCACCCAGGTTGTCTGTATACCTTTTCGTGAACACTACGCTAGCGCAGTTCAGCAGAGCCGCGGAGTCCATCGGGCCCCGCTTTCTCAGTACCCGCTCTGCTCAATCAGCTTCGCCACTAAACTTGTCCAGCCGCACTGATGGCTCGCGCCAAGCCCCTCGCCGTTGTCGCCGTGAAAATACTCGTAAAAGAGGATCAGATCCTTCCAGTACGGGTCGCACTGGAATTTCTTTGAATCTCCGTAGACGGGCCTGCGGCCGTCCGGCCCCCGAAAGAAGAGGCCGCTGAGACGCCGTGAGAGCTCTGCCCCAACGTCCCACAGATTTAACATCTTGCCGGACCCGGACGGGAACTCCACCTTCAGCGAGTCACGATAGTACCAGTGGAACTTCTGGAGAGCTTCGATGATGAGGTAATTAACGGGGAACCACACCGGGCCGCGCCAATTGGAATTGCTGCCAAACATCTTGGTCTTCGAGTCGCCAGGATCGTAACTCACCCGGTGCTCGTAACCATCCAGCCGAAGGATATAAGGACGGTCCTGGTGATACTTGGAAAGAGCGCGGACGCCGTGCGGGGAAAGGAATTCGGATTCGTCGAGCATGTATTTGAGCACCCGCACCAGCCGCTCGCGGCCGGCGAGCGAAAGCAACCGCCGCGGTCCTTTCGCGCTCTTCACGCTCTGGTCGACGTGGCGCGCCATATGAGGCCGGTGATCCAGGAACCATTGCATCCGCTTCTTGAAGCCAGAAAGCTTATCGACGACTTCGGGCTCAAGCGTCATGACGGCAAACAAGGGGATCAGGCCGACCATCGAACGCAGGCGGAGCGGGATGCGCGCGCCGTCAGGCAAATGCAGTACGTCGTAATAGAAGCCATCCTGCTCGTCCCAGAGCGAGATGCCCGGCCCGCCGATCTCATTCATGGCGTCCGCAATCAAAACGAAGTGCTCGAAAAACTTACTCGCCATATCCTCATAAACGGCATCGACGGAGGCAAGCTCCATCGCGATGTCCAGCATGTTCAGGCAATACATCCCCATCCAGCTTGTTCCATCCGATTGCTCGATGTGCCCGCCCATGGGCAGCTTCGCCGAGCGGTCAAACACGCCGATATTGTCGAGACCCAGAAAGCCGCCCTCAAACACGTTCATGCCGTTGGGGTCCTTCCGGTTTACCCACCAGGTGAAGTTCAGCAGAAGCTTGTGAAACACTTTTTCCAGGAAGGCAAAATCCGCCTTTCCCCGGATTCGTTGCTCGATTTTGTAAACTCGCCACGCCGCCCAGGCATGGACAGGTGGGTTGACGTCGCTAAACGCCCACTCATAGGCAGGAAGTTGGCCGCTCGGGTGCATGTACCATTCGCGCAAAAGAAGGATGAGCTGCTCCTTGGCGTAATCAGGATCGATTTTTGCCAAGGTGATGCAGTGGAATGCCAGATCCCAGGCGGCATACCAGGGATACTCCCATTTGTCCGGCATCGAGATCACATCGGAATTGTAAAGATGGGTCCAGGTATGATTCCTGCCCTGAAGGCGGCTTGAAGGAGGCGGAGGCTCGTCAGGATCGCCTTCGAGCCAAGTCCGTACGTCATAGCAATAGAACTGCTTGTTCCAAAGAAGTCCGGCAAATGCCTGCCGCTGCACCCGGCGGCAATCTTCAGACGCTCCCTTCGGCAACCGTAGAGCATAGAACGCATCCGCTTCCGCGAGGCGGGCTTTGAAGACTCCGTCGAACGGCTCCGCAAACGTTCTCGCATCGGGTGGGTGATCGCTCAGCCGCATCCGCCCGCAGGTGGTTGCTCCCGCCGCGACCGCCAAAGCATAATCGGCTGCCGCCTTCGTTCCCGTCCCGGCGGGGTTCACCGCCCCTTTCTCACCGTGAACTACATAGTTGTCGAAAGCGTCCTTCACGTAGCCCGAATGGTTCTCGCCGCCATAGAGCCGTTTGAAATTCGTCTCGTTCTCCGTGAAGAGCAGCGGCGGCGCTCCTTCAAAGGTGAGCCAGCGCTTACCGTAATCGGCGTGCTCCACTTCCAGCACCTTCATACCAGCAGGGGAATTCCCCGCCCTCACCTCGGGACGAGTGGAGTTCACTCCCCAGCTCCAGGTATTACGAAACCAGAGCGTGGGCAGAAGGCGCAGCGTCGCGGCATCTGGCCCGCGGTTCGAAACCGAAACCCGGATCAGGATGTCCTCGCACGAGACCTTGGCGTATTCGATGAAAACGTCAAAGTACCGGTTCTCGTCAAAAACCCCGGTATCCATCAGCTCGTATTCCGGGTCCTTCAGGGTACGGCGACAGTTTTCATCGCGTAGGTGCGTGTAGGGAAACTCCGCCTGGGGATACTTATAGAGAAATTTCATATAGGAATGCGTTGGAGTGCCGTCGAGCGAGAAGTAATATTCTTTCACGTCCTCGCCGTGGTTGCC
>JBOGJS010000037.1:0-2559 GCA_050745365.1 Terriglobia bacterium | reverse complement strand
AATGGGGCGGTGAATGGCGACCGCAACAACTGCGCCTTCGGGCTGGTGACTGGGGCGGCAGCTCCGGGCGTCGGATAGCTGAAACTCTCCTCGCGCGATACGCGAGCCATGGAAACTTCGGTCGATTTGTGCTTGACAACCGGTTATTCCGGTGCTACAACTCTGACCATCACAATCTTTACAGCTTTGTGGAAGAGGTGTTCGATTCGGCGCCTGGCCACGGTTCGAGGCCATGTCATAAGTTAGCGCTTTGAGGACGCACACAACTGGCCCATTGGGGTCGGACTGCAGGTGTAAAAGGAGGATAAAGTGAAAACCTGCTTGTTTGGTTCGCGCACCAGAGAGCTCACGAAAATCCGCGCCGTTGCGCTCACTTTTCTCGCCGTCTCGCTCCTCGCGCTTGCGGGCGACATGGCATTGCACGGGCAGAGTACGAACTCCTCAATGGCCGGAACGATTCAGGACGCCTCGGGCGGTGTCGTACCGGGTGCTGTCGTAAGCCTGTTGGCTCAGGCTACGGGGAAACAGGCGAAGTTCACCACGCAGTCGGACGGCCGCTTCGAATTCCCGGACTTGCAAGCGGGCGCTTACGAATTGCGGGTGTCCGCCCCGGGCTTTCGCGACTACGTACAAAGCGGAATTGTGCTGGCAATCAACCAGACGGCGCGGCTGACCGTCAAGCTGCGAGTCGGCTCTTCCGTGCAGACTGTCCAGGTATCTTCCAACGTCTCTCCCCTCAATTTTGAAAACGCCGAGCTTAAAGGAACCATCAATCCAGCGGCCATCGAGCAGCTTCCTCTGATTGTCGGCGGTAATCTAAGATCGGCAGCGTCGTTTGAGGTGCTCATGCCCGGAGTTTCAACGCCCAGCGGCTCTGCGGATGACGCTCGCGTTAACGGCGGAGTTCACGATGGGGATGAAGGGGTTGTCGATGGCGTGAGCCTTTTCGACGGCCAGAGTCAGAGCGGGATGTGCGAATCATTATATGACCACCCGCTCTCCCCGGAGTCGGTGAGCGAGGTGAGCGTGCTCGGATCGAACTACCAGCCAAGGTACGGAGCGACCACCGCGTCCGTGATCACCACCGTGACCAAGTCCGGGACGAGCAAATATCACGGTACGCTCTTTGAGCACTTGCGCAATACCGCCCTCAATGCCCGGCAATTTGGCGTTCCCGACCGTCCGGAAGACATCGAGAATGATTTCGGAGGGAATATTGGCGGCCCATTAACCTTTTTGCCCCTCTTGTGGCGGGTTACCAACTCGCCGCGGAACAAGACGTTCTTCTTCGTCAATTATGAAGGGTTTCGTGTCCGAGGCGGCGCAACAACTCAGATCCTTACACTTCCAACCGTTCAAGAAAGAAATGGCGATTTCAGCGACTGGAAAGACAGCAGCGGGTTCTTGATACCGGTTTACGACCCGGCAACGACAGCCGCCAATCCGCAGTACAACCCCGCTTTACAGACAGGGGCTGGTAATTTGCCATTCCTGCGCCAGCAGTTTCCAGGAAACGTGATTCCTTCCTCGGACCTATCCGGTGCTCTAGCCTATCAATGGCTAAAGTTTCTGCCTACGCCGAACCTTCCCGGAATAGCGAACAACTATGTGGTCCCGACCCCTGTCCCGAACAGCACCAACGGGGAAGGAACTCTTTTGGACATCCGGGTCGATGACTACCTTGGAACCAAAGATCACTTCGCAGGAATCGTCCACTATCATGGGTCGTTTCTGCCCATCATTTCGGAGCTACCGCTGCCCATCTCAACCACTGCTCCCTACGGCGTCAACTACTCATTCCTGGATCGGCTCAACTGGGACCACACCTTCACCCCGACGCTGTTGAATAACTTCAATTTTGGCTATAACGATATCTGGACGATCACGACGTGCCTTGATAGCTCTTACGCTGGTCAGCTTCCCCAGATCGCAGGGGTAGCGAATCACACTTTTCCTCCAATCCTGAACTTTCAGGATTTTCAGAGTATGGGTTGCAACGCCTTTTATCATAGCGCCCGGCCCAACTATATACCCAACGACGAGCTGAGTTGGATTAAGGGTAGTCACATGATCAACTTCGGCGGAGAGTACCGTGCTGGAGCAGCGTTTAGCACCTGTAACAACAATGGTTCAGGGACGTTCAACTTCTCGCGCTTAAATACGGGCGTGAGCGGAATTACAAGTGGAAGTTCGATCGCCAGCTTCCTGCTGGGCCAAGTGGATAACGCCAACATCTCCGAAAAGACGGTGTACTCCACCTACATGTTTGACAAATACTATAGCCTTCATGCCGGTGACACCTGGAAAGTGACTTCAAAGTTGACACTGGACTTGGGATTGCGCTGGGATCTTTCTACACCGACCCTGGAGAAATATAACCACTTGTCGTTCTTTGACCCCAACGGCACCGACCCGGGAGCCGGTGGACGCCTGGGAAGCCTTGCCTTCGCGGGGGCCCAGTGGGGTTCGGCGAGCTTTGGAGCGCGCTACCCGGAGAAACTGTGGGATGGCGGCTTCGCTCCGAGGCTCGGTCTAGCTTATGCCGTGAGTCCCAAAACC
>JBOGJS010000036.1:0-2414 GCA_050745365.1 Terriglobia bacterium | reverse complement strand
CCGTTGGGCCGCTCCTTGAGCCATTGACTGCTTTGTGCCAGCAGCGCCTGGTAATAAGTCTGTTTCGCTGCGGACGAGGCGCCAGGCTCCAGGCGGTGATCCTTGAACCATTGGGTTATTTCCGGCGTATCTCCGGCGTGCGGGAAACGCTGCTGGAGCTGCGCCTTTGCCCAGCCGGCCTCTTTCCGTTCGTTCGCGAGCTTGTAGCCAGTCTCGAGGGTTTCGTACCATTCGTGCTCATCCTCAAGCTTCAGCGCGCGCAGGCGGACGAGATCTCGTGCCACCTGCTTTCGCAAGGCTCCATATTCGGACGGAGGCTTTTCCTTAAATTCGAGCGCCCAGAGCGTTGGGTAAGCGCCCATCGCGCGAGCGTCCGTACGGCTTTCGATGAGTTTACGAAGTTTGCCGGTGTACTCCCTCTCGAGGTCCTTATCTCCAACCCAGTCCAACCGTTCGTAGCCCGTCAACGAATCAGGGCAAGCATTGAGATAAGCCTTCAAATGAGCGACGCTTTTCGCTTTGTTGAGAAACACGGGAGACTGATAGATGTTCACGAGCTCGAGGTGTGGCAGGAGGAACGTCGGATCCCGCTTGAGGGCGGCGTCAAAAAGGTGGATGGCTGCGGGCGTCTGGCGGCCTTCCAGCGTCAAGCCATAAAGGTAATCCATTTGCGCGCTCTCGGGCTCCAGTTCGTGGCGCGCTTTATACCCCGCATCGACTTTGTGCGTTTCCTCGACGCTGGCTGTATCGACTCCGCGCAGGTCACTCGTTGAACCGATATACGCCTTCTGCACGAAGACGTCGTTCGGATAACGGCGTAGTAAGGCCTGAAGGCTGGCCAGGCGTAGTTTGTAAACCTGCCAGTCCGTGAGTGCCGGATTCTCGCGGTATTGGGGTAATCGGTCGAGGGCCGCTTGAATGGCGGGAGGGGCTTCGCATCCTGCGGCGGCCTGCGCGAACAGCCGATGCGGAGCAAAACTCAGCAGCAGCAACGATGCGCATGAGCCCAGCATCCAAGCCGAGCCTCGTAAGGTCTTCGCTCGCCGCATAGGAATCCTCCCAGGGAGAGTCGCTCGGAAGTTCTGGAAAAAACCGCCCCGATAAATCGGGACGCTGCCATCTGCGTTTCGAGATTCGCCGGAGGTATTATACGTCTGGCGTGACAGTGGCACAACCCAGTCGCGCAGCCCAGTCGCGCAGCGGGCGCAACTGCAGTCCGATCGCTTCACTCGGCGACGCGCTCGCAGGGTCTTGCCGAAGCTTCATTCTGGCCGCCGAACACCGACTTCATCCACGGGGCGGAGGAGGTCAGCCGGGCCCTCATAGACACGGCAGGCGCCAGCGCGATCGAGATCCTCGCGGCCATATCCGCGCGAGATTTGACGGGTGAGGTGGGTCCTGGCCGAACTTTTCAGGGCAGGGCGTGACTTTAGTCGCGCCGCCCGGCGAAAAAAGTGTCTCAGTGGTCACACGGGTTTCATTCGTCGCAAAGAATAATGTCTCGTTTGTCCCCACCGTCTCATTCGCTTCGTCTACGCCGGAAGCATTATGAGCTTGATTCGCAGGCAAAAAACCGAGGCGGTGGCGGCGGCCAACCGTGCCAACAGCCACGCATCCTCCGGTCCGGATTCTGCGTTACGAAGAATTTCTCGACCGCCAATACGAGCGGCTCCTCAGACAGTTTGAGCAGCTTAGAGAGCATCGAACCGCCATTCACGCGGAGCACCGCCAGCGCCGTGTCATTTATGAGTCGCACCCCGGCACGCGAGAACGCTTCCCGCTCGGGACGACCGCGAGAAATCTGAACGAACGAAGCCACCAAACAACAGAAAACAAATGGCTTAATTTCGAGGAACGATTAGAAAGCCACCAACCATCTGAAAACAAGTAAGTTAACTTATGTTACCCGTAAACAGCTAAAATTAAAGGCTTTACTTGCTCTTACGCAAAGGAAAACTCGGCATGCCGGCCCAGATCTACAAGGCCTGAGTTGTGGCGGGGCTAACGGGGAGAAGGTCGTTGGGAGGCTTAGTTCGACGCGATCGCCATTTCTCCATGTTCGATGAAGGGTGAGATAGCTGCTGGGGCTGGAAAAAACAGGCAGAGCGCTGCCATTCAGCTTCACCGTGCCACCCTTGGTGGCCCAGTACGGAATGCGAACATTCAGCGTTAAGGGACCGCTGGCCCAAGCTAATTCTCTTCTGCATTCAGCTCTTGTTGATGCCAGCGCGGGCATCTATCGGGAGCGATCGCGCCACGAACAGCACATCCCCTACCAACGCCGCGATTCGGTTGCCACGCCAGCAGGCCGGATTGATTTTTCACATGGTTAGAGGGCTGGTGTAGGGAACTCGAACTTTTTGATCAAGGGTGTTTTTTCCGTCCCCGCGGCTTTGCCTTTGATGCTTCGCCGG
>JBOGJS010000035.1:0-5509 GCA_050745365.1 Terriglobia bacterium | reverse complement strand
CCTTAACGGCAAAAAAGCCCACGGCCAACACCAGCAGAAAGAATACGCCGCGCCCTTTCGATGTCCAGGTCATGATCAGTCCTCCTTTGCCTTTTTTTGATTAGCAAGTGATCTCCGGCTGACTTTTAGACCCCATAAACACACCCTCCCGCTGCGCCAGCGAAGCGAGGCGAGGGGGTAACCTGAATGGTCTCGACGCTGCACTTTCGCCGGTCCCAAGAGCGGCAAAACCCCGATCCATTCCTCTGCCGTTCCTCTCTTGTTACTGATTACTCGCCACCTGTTTACCCGCCACCCGCGGATAGAAGTACTTGTATGTCCCGGCCAGAATCTCGCTCCTGACCTTCAATTGGTGCTTCCACGGGTCGCTGGCATACTCTTGAAAATTTCCCGGCGAGTTAATCCCCGGGAAATCAGGAATCCAAGATTCGGTCAGGATTTTATTCGGATCGCCATACCGGGAAGCCAAAGCGCGCACTTCGGGATTATCCAGACTGGTCATATGTCCCTTGTCCACCTCCGTCACCCATTTGTCGGTATTTCGCAGGTGCAACTGGTAGGTAGCGAAAAAGTTGAGCAGGTGGAAGTCATGGTCGGCAGGAAGGTTGTTCTTTTTTGTGAAGGCGATCCAGGCGGGTGATTCGAACGGCCCGCTCGGATCGTGCCAGAGCCGCATCCCCAGTCCAAAATGAAAGACTCCGCTCCGCATGCGCGCGGTAGCCAAGTTATCGTGCATCATTCCATCCAGACTGATAAACCATTTCGGGTTCGTCCCCAGGGCAATTTCGTAGAGGTAGAAGTAGCCGGGCGCGCCCTCGAACGGGTAGTTCGCCGAGTTGATCTTTGGGTATTTCAAGAAGGTCCGCAGTATCTCACCGTACTTGCCGCCGCCCACCACTTTGCTGATGTAGCCGTTTTTGTAATAGTCCTTCTGCAGCGGAACGTACCCGCCCACGCTATCGGTTCCAGCGACAACCCCATTGATCAGGGCGAGAGGAGCTCGGGCATCCCACGTGCCCTGCTGAGAGGGATAGTTCACAACCGAATAGGGAAACCTTCCGTCGGCTTGGTTTGGAAACATATAAAGATGGCCGCGCTGATACACGCCTCGCGCCCAGCGCTGGGCCATCTCCGCCGGAATATTGCAACTCACATCGGTGCCCTGCGGGCTGGTGACGTGAAGCTTGTCAACAAAGGCGAGCGGTTCAATGGTCTTCTCCTCCGAAAGCATCCACACATCCGCGGGATAGGAGGAGATTTCCGTCATCACCGACCAGCGGTCCCAATACGGAAAGATTCCGAGGAACTTGGACTCGTACGGATGCATGGAGCGTCTGAGCCCGGTGCTTCCGCCTCCGCCCCAGAAGACGCCCGTAATTTCCGGATGCTTGTTCAGGTAGGCCACTATTGCTTGGCCCACGCTCATGGACATATCGTGGGTCATCGTACGCATCGCCGGCTGGAGCGATGCCGGCAATACGTGATGAGGTGGAAAAAGCGCGGCATAGAGGTCCGGCCTGGTGGCTTTCAGCCAGTTCTTTGGCACGTTCGGATCAGGCCACACGTGAAACCAGCCGACCGCCTCCCTAAATCCGTCTTCGGCTGTCCAAGAGTGCTGGAAATTGTATATCGCTTCCGCATCCTGCTTGGAAACGCCCACGAGATCATAGTCGTGAAGGATCACAGACTTGATCTTCCGTTCCAGCAGGGCCCGGCGGATCGCTTCCATGATGATCGGATTGGCGCCTTCGGGCACCACATGGGCAACCGTTTCTCCCGACTTCATCACGCCCAGTCCAAACCCTTGAACTGCCGCCTTGTTGCGAACCAAGGCCCGGGCGTACGGCATCACTTCGCTCACGGTTTTTGGAGCTTTGACGGACGACGGGAAGCGAGGGGCGGGGTACTTGTACGCGCTCTGTTGAGAGCTCGTTCCGCCCACTTGCAGCCAACCGCCCATAAGGATAAGCAGCGCCATCACGGCCAGAACTTTCCCGGCACTGGCCCATTTCACCTGTGTCATGATTGGATCCTCCTTAACTTATTCGTCCTCAACCTTCGCCCACCCGCGTAAAATCATCTCACGGCGCAGCATTAGACCACCGCAACGTAACGATGTCAAGTTGTTTTTAAAACAGGACTTCCACCATTTTTTCGAGGGCAAGGTTAGATCAACCACGATTTGCGGGCCAATCCGAGCGCGGCACTGTTTTTCCGTCAGTGCGGAAGTGTCAAAAAGCTTGAAAAATCCGCGGTTGAAGGCGCTGCCGCAGGGAAGCAGCCCGCAGATCGAATGGCTCAAAAGGGCGGGATTTTCTTACCTTTCAGCAGAACGTTGGGAATTCGAACTCGTCCACTTTCTAAAACCGGTAAAACCTTTACTTGGCGCGGTTAGGCCAAATGAGCCCGAAAAAATGAGGAAAGTCCTGTCTTTTCCCCATTGACACCTCCAAAAATCACTTCATGTATCGTTATCTTGATCTTGCTTCGACTCCCGGCCGGCACGGACAATGCTCGGTACGGGCTTAAATTGGGATAACCAGCAATCCCGGAACTTGCGAACTGTCGTAAATCGCCATCCGTTCTTTAAACTTTGCCTTGCCATCTGCCAAGAAGATTTTGTCCTTGTACTCCCCAACGTTAAGAACCTTGGTTTCCTCATCCTGCAACGTTTGGAACACAGCGTAGTTCGCTCGAGCCCGATTTTCTGATTTAAACTTGACCTCGCTGTCAGCAAGTAGTGACGGCTCCCCTGCTCACCCGGCTTTGTCACTCGGGCGGGCTTTCCCGAACCTCTGCCTTCTACAGCTAGTACTTACTTGCTTAAGTTAACGTACCTATTATATGGTTCAAGGCATGCCCCGACATGCCTTGAAGATTGATTTGTCCGAAGCCGAGCGCCAGGAGGTGGAACGTTGGCGGCGGGCCGGGAAAACCGAGAAAAGGATGCTGCCCCGGATTCAGATCATCGAGATGGCCGCCCAGGGACTCAGCTCGCGGCAAATCGCAGCGCGCTTGCAGATGCGTCGGCCCACGGTGCTGAAGTGGAGGCAGCGCTTTGGCCAGCAACGCCTGGAAGGGCTTCACGATGCT
Organism: Terriglobia bacterium; assembly: GCA_050745365.1. Classification (GTDB taxonomy): domain Bacteria; phylum Acidobacteriota; class Terriglobia; order UBA7540; family UBA7540; genus RH2-MAG17b. The sequence continues at coordinate 2,416 of JBOGJS010000035.1, read as the reverse complement.
CCTCGCTCTGGACCGCCACGCCGCTACACGGCGGACACGGAGCGGCGGATTCTGGCCCAGCTGGATCAGCCTCCGCCGACAGGTCGGGCTCGCTGGAATGGACGTCTGTTGGCCCAAGCCTTGGGAGACGTCAGCCCTCACCAAGTGTGGGCGGTGCTGCGCAAGCATGGCATTGAACTGGAAAGGCGGCATAGTTGGTGTGTCTCGACCGATCCGGAATTTGCGCGTAAGGCCGCCGACATCGTGGGCCTTTATCTGGACCCGCCGGCAGGAGCCGTGGTTCTGAGCGTGGATGAGAAACCCGCCATTCAGGTCCTGGAGCGTGCCCAAGGCTGGTTACGGCTGCCCAACGGACGCTCCTTGCGCGGCTTTAACCACGAGTACAAGCGGCATGGAACGACGACCCTGTTTGCGGCGCTGGAGGTCTTCACTGGGACGGTGACGGCGGCCCATTACCCTCGCCGCCGGCGCCGCGAATTTCTTGAGTTTATGAATCAGGTGGTGGCGGCTCATTCGGGCCGAGAGCTGCACGTGATTATGGACAACCTGAGTAGCCACAAGCCCAAGCACGACCGATGGCTGGCTCGTCACCCCAACGTCCGTTTTCACTACACCCCGACCCATGCCTCGTGGCTCAACCAGATCGAATGCTGGTTTAGTATCCTCAGTCGCCAGGCCCTGAAGGGGGCCAGTTTCACTTTGGTCGCCCAACTGCGGAAAGCGATCGATCATTTCGTGGCCGGTTATAACGAAACCGCCGCTCCCTTCGAATGGACCAAGCGGGCTGTGCAACAGGGGCAGCTCAAACATAGGTACGCTTACCTAATAATCTAAGTACTAGTGTAGTGCGTCTAACAGATGTTTACATATGCCGAAGGCTTTGGAGTGCGGCGGCTTGCCACCGCTTTCTAGCGGACGGAGCCTGCTCCGGCCCCTGACCTCAATAATTTGCGGAAGCAAGCTCCTGCACTCCAGAATCGGGGTCTCGATAAGTGAGGTCATTTACGACGCACCACACTAGAACATTAGCTTCAGGGCAAACTGGATTTCTCTTTGGGCCGAGGCCGTCGACGTAATTTCGCCCGCACCCGCGTTGATTGTGCCACGTTTATTGAATATCTCAAAGGCCCGAGAGCCAGGGGGGGCGAAGTCAGCCCTATTTAGAATATTGAAGAACTCCGCTCGGAACTGCAGGTTCCCGGCCTCTCCAAGCTTTGAAATCTTAAAGTTCCTCATCAAGGAGAAGTCCCAGCCAGCGAGCCCAGGCCCCTCAAGCGAGTTGCGGGCCGAGTCACCGAACGTTCCGGCTGCCGGAAACGAGAAGCATGATGTATTGATGTAGGCGTTGGGATTGCCGGTAGTCAGGCCGCTACATGGGAGAACATTCGGCCGCTGACCGTCCTGTTGCCCCGCGGGCGCACCGCTCTTCGTTTCAGCCTGGTCACTGGCCAGGACCACCGAGAAAGGCTCGCCACTCTGAGCCGTGATGATGCTGCCCAGTTCCCATCCGCCCAACACCGCTTTCACGGGGCCCGTGAAGGAAGAAGGCGAGGGAACGTCCCACGTCCCGCTGAAAACAAAGTTCTGAGGTATATTGTAGTCTGCCACGCCGTAGTTCAAAAACATATCCAGGGCGTAGGGATTACCGATGGTATTGCTGAACTCAGCAGAGGTGAATAACTCGTCGCTGTAATCCATGGCTTTTTCCCACGTGTAGGCCGCCGTGAAGCTCAATCCATGGTTCAAGTGCTGGGTGAGTTGCACATCCAAGGCGTCATAGAACGCTTGATTGTCAAACGTGAACCCCTGGATGCGCCCGAAGTTGGGATTGGTCACCACGCTTGCCGCGCTAGTGGTAGGGGGGAAAACGAGCCCTGCAGGAGTTTGGGTGGGTGTCACCATGTCCACATTGTCTGAGGAGCGCATGAGGTGTATCCCCCGCTCCCCGATATAGGCGACGGAAAGAACCATGTTGGACCTCAACTGGCGCTGGACGTCAAAGTCCCAATGCATCACATAAGGCCGGTCTGGATTCTGCTGGACGAACTGGCCGCGAAGGGTGCTCAGACCCAGGAGAGAATAACCGCCGGATGGGAACGCGCCCGTGGGTGGATTGAGGGCAGTTCCGGCCCTGTAAAACGGCGTCACGGTGGCGTCCCGGTGGAAAATGAACGCCAAGGGGAGATCGTTGTACATGCCAAAGCCGGCTCGAACGGAGGTCTTGCCGTTGTGGAATGGGTCCCAGGCGATTCCCACGCGCGGGGAAAAGCCAAGTAGGGTGGGATTGTTGAAGAGCAGACCCTGTGTGGGTGTTGCCTGTGTCAACGTGTGGATCGCGTAGGTCCGGTTAAAAGAGTCGTGTGGGACCGTGGACATTTCATAACGCATGCCCAAACTCAGAGTAAGGTTAGGGCGC
>JBOGJS010000034.1:0-25376 GCA_050745365.1 Terriglobia bacterium | reverse complement strand
GCTCAGGTGAGCTTCTGACTGGAACTGAGGATCGGCACCCGCGACCTCAAGCCGGACGTTGCCGGTTCCTTTTCCTTGGTAAAAGTCGAAACGAAGGTCATTCAGTTGTATTTCCGCAGACGACGTTTTGATCTTGGAAGTTATCCGGGTCGCCTGAAGCGCTCCAACGTTGAGCTTCACCACGCTCAGACTTCCAGTGGCGTTCGGAATCTTCGGCACGCCGCGGGTAAGATCCCTCGATGGCAGCGAGGAGCTTGACCCCGCACGGCCCAGCATCGCCAGGCTAACGTTATCGAGCTCTCCCGAAACACCCTTGCAGATCGTTGGGGTTGCTGACCGTCCGGCTGCCAGACTCTTTACGGAAAGAGTCCCATCGCTCAGCTCAATCTTTGAAATCTCTCCCAGAGCGAAAGTAGGCGGGCCGGAAGCTCGCGCGACGTGCGGCGCAGGGGGGTCTGACATCTGAGAATTCCAATTTCCCTTCCCGTTGGAGGTCAGATTCAGTGCGAGCTGGTCAAGTTTCAGCGTACGTATGACAATTTGCCGGTGCAACAGCGCACCGAGGTCCAGCCGCGCGCTGATGCGCTTCACGGTGAGCATGTTCCCCGACGGGAAACCCGCGGGATTGGCAATCGCGACGTTATCCGCCCGGATTGTGGCCGTGGGAAACAGCACCAGGCTCAAATGGCCGATTTCGACCTCCCTGCCTGTCTTTTCTTCAAGGAGCGAGATGACCTCGGGACGGTAGGTGTCAATCTCAAACAGGCGCGGGGCAATGATGAGGGTGGCGATTAAAAATGCCGCGACTACTACAGCGATGATGATCCCTATTCGAGCGGCTCGGGACATAATATTATTCTGCTTGGTTTCGCGAAAAGACGCAAAGGCGTAAAGGCGTTGCGGATTTTAGCATCGCAGCAGTTTAAAGGCGTGGTTTGTGGGCCGGGGGCCTTGCTTGAACGCCAGATGAATCCAGAACGTAACGAGAGGCTCGAGGAGGCGCGTGGCCGTCTTTAAGCCTCACTGACTTCATGTCACCGCAACAGGAATGATATGAATGGTCCGCTTTTCCTGATTACGGATCACCTCCAGCGGAGAGCTCACATCCACCTGCTGATCCGTGAGCAAGCGATGCAAATCGTCCACAGTTCCCACCGGCTGTCCCGCGAAACCCACGATAAGGTCGCCGGCGCGTACACCTGCCCGCTCGGCCGGGCTGTTCGCTTCGACGCTAGCCGCAAGGACACCGCTTTCGACCGCCAGATGGAATAGCCGGATAAGCCTCCGTGGTAGTGGTGTCTGTTGCCCAGCCACGCCGATGTAACTCCGGGTAATTTTGCCATCTTTGATAAGCCGGCCGGCAATGAACTTCGCGGTGTTGATGGCGATGGCAAAGCAGATGCCCTGCGCCGGGAGAATCATACCGGTGTTGACGCCAATCACCTTGCCGTGCGAGTCGACGAGCGGCCCCCCTGAATTGCCGGGGTTGAGTGCCGCATCCGTTTGAATCACGCTGTCAATCAGACACCCGGAGCGCACCCGCAGAGATCGCCCGAGCGCGCTTACCACGCCGGCGGTTACCGTGCATTGAAAGCCGTAAGGATTGCCAATGGCAATGGCCACTTGCCCTACACGCAGCGCTCGCGAATCACCGAACGCTGCCGGAACCAACCCCGGCGCGCTGACCCGAACCACGGCAAGATCCGTGTGGGGGTCATCACCTACACGGTCGGCCGCATAGCTACTCCCATCCGCCAGCGTCACATTGATCCGCTCCGCGCCGTCAACCACATGGCTGTTGGTGAGGATAAATCCATCGGACGTGAAGACAAATCCGGAGCCGCTGCCATGCACAGCGCGCGGAGAAGCAGCATCTTGCGCCTGTCGCCCGCGAAGCGCATGAGCCACGTGGATGTGGACCACCGAAGGACTCACACGCTCGGCGGCGAGGACGACGGCCTGAGAATAGGCATCAAGCAAGCCTTCAGGATCCTCCAGCGGCGGCGAAATTTGCGGGCTCAGTAGGTCCTTCTCAGAGCCTACCAGCCGTTCCAGTGTGGGCGACATCAAAATCACCTCGATCTTTCCGCCCCTCTGCGTCTCTGGCAAAGCGGCTACTTGGCTCAGATGCTGGCCTGAAGCACCGGTTACATCTCCTTCTCTAAAACATTGCTGAAAACATCGTAGGACCATGCATGTCGATCCGAGCGCAGAGAAGAATCTCGCACGCTTTTGACCTGCGACCCTGCTCAACTTGCCTGGGAAAAATTCCCCGCCTACGCGTAGATTTTTCAAGCCCCTCGCCTGCGATAACCACTTATCGCGCTTGCTTTCAAGAGATCCTCGCTGGCCATTAAATTGCCCCCTGCTCAGCAGTCGCCCTCAGTTATAAAGGGGAGGTGTGTGGTTACTCTAGACGTGAGAGGAGCTTTCAAGCAATCTATGAATCCGGATTTTAAAGCCGTCGGCGTTTTTGAGGAACATTTCAACCGTTACCTCACCTACGTCGATCCTTTTCCGCCAGACACGGAAATCCTGAAGATTTCGTTCTACTTTTTGCGGGAAAACCAAGTGGGAGAAGTTGCAGGGTGGGTAAGAAGAAATCCCGCTTTCGAAACCACCAAAGCCGAATCGGCAAATTGAGCGCCAGTCAAGCCTCAAGTTCTGTTAGCCGAGAATGACGTGTGAAGCTCGATTCCCGGGAAAAAATAGGAAATCTCGAAGGCGGCTGTTTCCGGCGCGTCGGAGCCGTGAATCGCGTTGTGCTCGATATCTTCCGCATAGAGCTTGCGAATTGTGCCTAAGGCGGCCTTGGCTGGATCCGTAGCCCCCATCGCCTGGCGCAGGCGGGCGATGACGTTCTCCCCCTCCAGTACCATCACCAGGGCTGGTCCTGAGCTCATAAACCTGGTCAGGCTCTCAAAAAACGGTTTACCGCGGTGCACCGCATAAAATCCTTCCGCTTCACTTCGGGTGAGCTGAACAAGCCGGGCTGCCGCGATGGTGAATTGGCTGCCCTCGAAGATCTTGATGATGTCACCGGTGTGACCGGCTGCGAAGCCGTCGGGCTTGATGATGGTGAGGGTGCGCTCAATTGACATCGGATGAATCACCCAGCGGCGCTCATTCCGAGCGCCCGAGCCATAGTTTCGCCAATCAACGCCGGACTCGGAGCTACGCGGATTCCGGCGGTCTCGAGCGCAGCGATCTTGTCGCCCGCGGTTCCTCTGCCGCCGGAAATAATGGCTCCGGCGTGCCCCATGCGGCGTCCCGGAGGTGCCGTGCGCCCGGCGATAAATCCAACTACCGGCTTCTTTACCTCAGCTTTGATGAACGCGGCGGCTTCCTCCTCCGCCGTCCCCCCGATCTCGCCAATCAGCACAATGCCGTGAGTATCCGCGTCAGCCGCCATGAGGCGAAGCACATCGATGAAATTGGTCCCAATGATCGGATCGCCGCCTATACCCACGCAAGTCGATTGGCCGATACCGACACTCGTGAGTTGCCCCACGGCCTCATAGGTGAGCGTGCCGCTGCGGGAAATCACCCCGACGTGGCCCGGCTTGTGAATGCTCCCCGGCATGATGCCAACTTTACACTTCCCCGGGGAGATGACGCCCGGGCAATTCGGACCCACCAGCCGAGTCCGAGTTCCCTGGAGGAACTGCTTCACGCGTACCATATCGAGTGTCGGGATACCCTCGGTGATGGCAATCACCAGCGGGATTCCCGCATACGCCGCCTCCATGATGGCATCTGCCGCAAAGGGTGGCGGCACGAAGATGACCGAGACGTTGGCTCCCGTTTTCTGCGCAGCCTCCAGAACGGTGTTAAAAACGGGAACTCCATCTACCGTCGTGCCGCCCTTGCCCGGCGTCACCCCGGCTACAACCGTTGTGCCATACTCCACCGCCTGCCGGGTGTGGAAGGAACCCTCACGGCCCGTGATGCCCTGCACCAGGAGGCGGGTATTTTCGTCGACTAGAATTGACATAAGTTGATCGTTAGAGGCTGCGAAGAAGATTGGCGACTGTCATCCTGAGCGCCCACAGCCTTCGGCTGCCAATCCTGAACATGACCCCTCATCCGGGTCGCTACGCTCCCCACCTTCTCCCAAGGGAGAAGGTGCCCGACGTAGGAGGGCGGATGAGGGGTCGTTTTGCTCACGCTGAGCAGGCGTCATGTCATGCAGAGGAGCCCTAGGCGACGAAGAATCCCTGTACTTGCTTCATCTCGTAAATGCTAGGGATGCTCGGCTTCGCTCAGGATGACAGGCACCGTTGATTTATTCACAACGTTCGAAGGCTTTCCACAACTCGGGTGGCGAAACCGGACTGTTTGCGCCTGCGCCTATAGGACCAAATTCACCGTGTCCGGCGATTGACCGGTCCAACGTTTTGTTGCTACAGTTTCCTATTCGAAGTCTCGACAGTCTATGCTGGGGAGTAGGTGAGTTTGAAATTGTAGCGGCGAGTTTACCTCGCCAGGTGGCGGCATTAAGCCGCCTCTACCTCAAACTCACGCATCCCCTATGCTGCGGTGTTGAGATCGTTCTGCGGAGGAGCAAAGTGATGGCTAAGCGTGCGAAAGGAACAATCGGAATTTTGACGGGAGGTGGAGATTGCCCGGGACTGAACGCCGTGATCCGTGCTGTCGTGCGTCGCGCCGTGATGCTGGATTACCAGGTGCTGGGCATCAAGAACGGATGGCTGGGTCTTGTGAGCGGGCTGGTCGAACCTCTCACCCTGATGTCAGTTTCCGGCATTCTGCCCCGCGGAGGCACTATTCTTGGGACTTCGCGCACGAATCCCTTGAAGAGCGAAACGGACAAGAAGAAGCTCTACCAGAATCTTAAAAAGTTCAAGATCGACTATCTCGTTCCGGTGGGCGGGGAAGACACACTCGGCGTAGCACGAAAACTCTCAGCCGAGGGGGTGAAGGCAGTAGGTGTCCCGAAGACGATTGACAATGATATTGAGGGCACGGATCAGTCTTTTGGCTTTGATACCGCCGTTTCTATCGTTACTGAAGCCATCGATCGCCTGCACACCACGGCAGAATCGCATCAGCGGGTCATGGTGGTGGAGGTGATGGGCCGGCAGACGGGCTGGATCGCGGTAATCGGCGGCATTGCCGGAGGTGCCGATTGCATCCTCATTCCCGAGCAGCCGATGACCCTTGAAGAAATCTGCAAGATTTTGGAAAAGCGACACGCTCGGGGGCGGCTCTTTTCGATCGTGGTGGTCGCCGAAGGTTTTAAGCTCGCCGGTTATGAGGCCGCGGTGACGAAGGACAAGCAAATGGATCAGTTTGGCCATGAGCACCTCGGTGGCATTGGTGAGGTACTGACGCAGGAAATTGGAAAGCGCACAGGCTACGAGACGCGGGTTACGGTGCTGGGGCATGTGCAGCGTGGCGGATCGCCCACGGCCTTTGATCGTGTGCTCTGCACGCGCTACGGAGTGAAAGCGGTAGACCTGATTGAGGAAGGCAAAGTCGGCGAGATGGTGTGCCTGAAGGGCAACCGGATTACCTCTATTCCGTTTGAAAAGGCGATGAACAAGCTCAGGACCGTTGATCGGGAGCTGATCGAAACGGCGGAGATATTTTACGGATAGGGAGGGTTGTCATGCCAACGCCGGCGCTCGAATATTACCAAGCCAACCGCAACCGGTTCCTTGAAGGTCTCGTCGCGCTGCTCAAAATCCCAAGCGTCAGCACGCTCGGGGAGCATAAAGCGGATATCCGACGAACGGCGGCCTTCCTTTCCGATGAGCTCCGCGCCATGCAGATGGAGCGGGTGGAAATCATTGAAGGTGGTAACGGCCGCAACCCGCTGGTTTACTCGGAATGGTCAAAGGCTCCCGGCAAGCCGACGGTTCTCTTTTATAGCCACTACGACGTCCAGCCGCCCGATCCTCTTGAAGAATGGGTTTCCCCCCCGTTTGAGCCCTCGATCCGCAACCAGAACATCTACGCGCGCGGCTCTTCCGACGACAAGGGCCAGACCTACATGCTCCTCAAGGCCGTTGAAGGATATCTTCAAGGCGAAGGGGCACTGCCCGTGAACGTGAAATTCCTGATCGAAGGCGAAGAGGAAGTGGGCGGGCAGCACATTGAGGCGTTCGTGCCTAGGAATACCGAAAAACTACGAGCGGATGCCGCCGTGGTTTGTGACGGGGAGATGTTCGCTCCCGAGCTGCCCACGCTCACCACCGGCCTGCGGGGCCTGGTCTATACGGAAGTTGAGGCTCGTGGTGCCGCCCAGGATTTACACTCCGGCATTTACGGCGGTGCGGCACCCAATCCTGTCGAAGCGCTCGCCCAAATCATTGCCGGCCTCAAAGGACGCGACGGCAAGATTTCGATTCCGGGCTTTTACCGCCGCGTCCAGCGGCCCAGCGCCAAGGAGCTTGCCGCTTGGAAGAAGCTTCCATTTAAGGAAAAGGAATTCCTGAAAAAAGAAGTCGGCTCGGCGGCGCTTACCGGCGAAAAAGGCTATTCCGTGCTTGAGCGCCTCTGGTCGCGTCCTACCCTCGAAGTGCACGGCATTCGCGGCGGATTCACCGGCGAGGGGGCAAAAACCGTGATCCCCGCCGCGGCGACTGCAAAGATCAGCATGAGGCTTGTGCCGGCGATGGACCCTAAAGAGGTCATTCGCCAGCTTACCGCAGCGGTAAAGAAGCTGACGCCGAAAGGCATCCGGACGACAGTGCGCGTCATCAGTTCCGCGCCCGGCACCGTGGTCAGCACCGAGAACCGCTACGTTGAAGCGGCCGCGGAAGCCATGGAGCAGGTCTTCAAAAGGAAGACCGTTTATGTGCGCGCGGGCGGCTCCATCCCTATCGCCGGCCTCTTCGATAAATACCTCAAAACCTCGGTCGTCGTGTTGGGCTTTGGATTGCCCGATGACCGCCTCCATTCCCCTAACGAGAAATTCCACCTGCCCAATTTCTACCGCGGCATTGAAGCGGTAGGACGATTTCTTGAGAGGGTCGGGCAAATAACTTAGAACTGCGAGAAACAAGCTTCTCCCCAGGCGAGAAGGTGCCCCACACAGGAGTGCGGATGAGGGGCAATTTTGCTCAAGCTATCCAAGCTTCCCATACCGCCTCGGATCAACATAGAAGGCCACGAGCGTTTCCGGCCAGAACGTGACGCGAACCTTCACGACGCGGCTGCCAGGAAAGAGCCGCCGCAATTGCCGCGCGGAGAGAAGGGCAAGCTCCTGAAGTGACCCTTTCGGAATATGGGTGCCGAGCAGGCGATTGTATTCGCGCTGCACACGGCGGGGCATGAACTGGATAAAGGGCAGGTGGTAATGGCTTTCGAACAGATACCAGTAATTGGGCGTGGTCACAAACCAGCTTTTCCCGACGCGCATCACTTCCTGTGCGAACCGCTGCTGCCGGCCTTCGCCCAGAATATGCTCGACCACCGCGTTTGAGAAGACCACATCAAAACTCTTATCCGGAAACGGAAGCGAGCAGCCGTCAAAGACAACATACTGAGATCGAGGATAATAGCGGCGGGCGCTTGCGATTTCGGCCGCATCGTACCCCCCTGCGACGATCTTCTTGGGGTAAGGATAGATATCCTCGAACGTGTAGCGCAGAAAGACTTCCCCGCTGGCGCCGATATCGAGCACGCGGTCTTCCGCCGTAGGCCGGAGCAGCGCGAGGAACAGATCAAATTTCTTTGTCCGCGATTTATGGCTGAAGTGCTTCAGCAGGCGCCGGAATGGAGAGTCAGACATGACGATGAAGAAGTGTACATCGCCATCGCTACCCCCGGTCAACCTCCAACAGATCCTTTTTATTCTTCAAGAGCGTAGAATAGTACCGGGCTGCTCCCTGCAGATTTTCCGCAAAATCGCGCAACCGCGCGTCCGCCGCCAGGATGCCCGCCTCGCCACTTTCGTATATCTCCTCAACAGCGCTTCGCGCGATCGCGCGATAATGAAAACGGTCGGCGTGTGAAAGCGGCTCGGCCAAGGGCGAACAGGCTTGTGACGATTCGCGCGGGCCGGTCCTTCGTTCGGCGCGGATACGGAAGGCGTTTCGAGTTTCCTCGTTCGGGCAAAGCTGGAGCAGCCGGATGAGCCACTCACCGCTGGGCATGAGAACACCCATTTCCCATTTCCGATACGCAGGAAGGCTACAGCCGACGATCTGGGCCATCACCTCCTCGGACCGGCCAAGCGCTTCACGCAGAGCTCGAATGGCTGCGGGAATATCGGTTTCGCTGAACGTAAACCTGTCCTGAGTCATGGGAAGCTGCCTCCGAGGCCCTCCATAGCATTCTTCGGCAGCTCGGAGGCGGAGCTTAAACGAGAGATTAGCACTCAGTTGCTTTAATCAGCGTGCCTCTGGTTTGTATCAGGGCACGGCTTCAGAGCCTGTTGGAGATTGCTTTCAGCCCACGAAGAATCAACAACTTAGAGGCGGGTCGCTGCCCGTAAGTTGTTGATTCTTCGTTCGGAACCTTTTATTTCCGACAGGTTCTTCAGCCGTGCCGCAAAAGGGTCAGGCGGGATCGGGCTTTAGAGCTTGGCCGGATCGCTCGACTGTGATCTTTACCTCCGGCCATTTCAAGTTTTCTCGTCACTTGCCGATAAGGCTCCCAATACCAAGGAGCAATCCATGAAGTCCAGGTGGAATTACGCGGCCGTCGCGGTAACCGTCGCCGCGTCGATAGGCGTCACCCATAAGATCAGTCTGGGCAGAAACCTACGCTGCTGCATCTCCGGCTGTTCCGCAGCCTTCAGCGAGAGGGAGAGCCGAACAGCACGAAGCGGCGCGGTCTCGAAAGTTTCTGACGACAAAGCGAGCGTGATAGGGGCGCAACAACTGCCTGTACTCCCTAATGGAGTTCGGCTTGCGATCGGAGGCTCGATGGATAAAATGCGCCCCGGACCTATCGGAAACGTCTCCGATCCTTTTCGGTTTCCGGCCCAGACTCAGCCGCTTTCTCTGCGGCCGCGAGTTGACCCGGTCAAAGTCGAGCGAACGATGGAGCAGTTTGATCATCTTCTCAAAGCAGTGCAGCCGGAAATCGATGAGGTCTCAAAAGGCAACCTTCCCAGGGACCTGATCCCGCGTTTAAAGCGGATCGAAAAGCTTTCGAAACAACTCCGCCGCGAAATTGAACCATAAAGAATTTCGCTTGAGGATTACCCAGCCGCTCTCAGAGACCACAACGCTCGCTTGGGACTCAAATACGGGCCTCGTCAGCTCCGCCACCGATTCCAACCGGCAGTCCACAACTTTCACCTATACGGGTCTAACTCACCGCTGATTAAAGCAACGACGCTAGCCTACGGTTTGGAAGGGTGCGTGTTATTTGCTGGGTCAGCCGGGCTCCGGGCTTTCTGGGGAAGCATGTAGATGATTTCATTATGGCGAGCCATATGCAGCTCTTCTCGGGCATAGCGCTCGATAGTGGCGGGATTCGACCGGAGATTTTGAACTTCTCGTTGAAGCGTCAGATTCTCATGCTTAAGTTGCTGGATGTGCTGCGCGACGGTCTTCAACTCCCGACGTTTGTGATAAAGCGTAACCAGACCGTCCGACCCGTAAATCCCGTGTAGCACCAGGGCGACGAGCACGAAAACCGTCGCCAGAATTGCGCCGCGCCGAAAGCCTTCCTGATGCCAGTCAATACCTTTCATAACTCCCATCCAGTGACTTCAGCAGTCCTTATGCTGCTTACGGGTTCGACACAAAAGTCCTGGCCGAAGCCATCAATTGGCTCACCTCGGCGCCGGTGGGCGCCTCGCAGTAGAGTCGCACCACTGGCTCGGTGCCGGAGGGCCGCATTAACACCCAGGAGCCGTCTTCGCACATCATCTTTAAGCCGTCCGTCCGATCGATCCGAACCACCTTGCGCGAATCGAAATGCTCCCAATCAGTCTTCAGCTTTTCCAAAACCTTCTTTTGCACGTCGGGCTTCAAGTGCATATTCACGCGCTCGGAATAGTAAGGCCCCACTTTTTTAAAGAGCGCGTCGAGCTGCTGTCGCAACGAAATCCCCCGGCGGGCAACCGCCTCCGCCGCCAGCAAGCAGGCAAGAATTCCGTCCTTCTCGGGCAAATGGCCGCGAATGCTCATGCCGGCGCTCTCTTCGCCGCCGATCGCGATCTTGTCCTGCTTAATCAATTCGCCGATGTATTTGAAGCCCACCGGAGTCTGGAAGAGCGGAACGTGATGATGCGACGCGACGGCATCCATGAGGTGCGTGGTGGCTACAGTGCGGGCGATGCCGCCTGGGATTTTTCGCGCTTCAATCAGATAGTCGGCGAGTAATCCGAGAACGTAATTCGGCTGCATCCAGCTTCCATCTGAATCGACGATGCCGAAGCGGTCTGCATCTCCATCTGTCGCGAGGCCAATAGAGCAGTTCTGTTCTTTGACAAACTTTCCAAGCTCCGCAAGATTGGGCGCGCTCGGCTCGGGGCCCACTCCGGAAAAGAGAACGTCGCGGTAGTCGTGCAGGGTGTGGACTTCGACACCGGCCTCGCGCAGCACCTCGTCGAGGTAGCCCCGTGCCGTGCCGTACAGCGGATCATAAGCAATCTTAAGCCTGGCTTGGGCAATAATGCCAAGATCAATTTTTCTCTTGATCTCCTCAAGGTAGGCAGGGCGAGGATCAGCAGGCCGGTAAAGCGGTGCAGTAAACCGTGGACCTTTCAGTGAATATTCTTCGGCCAGAACTTGGGCCACAAGGCGCTCGACTTCACGGGTGACTTCAGGCATGGCGGGCGCGCCATCCGCAGTAGAAAATTTCAGGCCGTTGTACTCTGCCGGGTTATGGCTGGCTGTAATATTAATGCCGCTGTGCAAGCGGTCGTGGATGATGGCGTAGGCCAGCGCGGGCGTGGGATGAGGATGCACCGTAGAGTGAACTTCGATGCCGTGCGAAGCGAGGATTTCACCTGCCGCAGCGGCAAATTTTTCAGAGAGGAAGCGGGTATCGTACCCAACGATAACCCGCGGATGGGATGATTGCCCCACGAGATAATGAGCAATCGCGGCTGCAGCAACCCGAACATTGGCAAAAGTGAAATCCTCCGCGATAACCCCGCGCCAGCCGGAGGTGCCGAATTTGATCGCACTAGCTGTCATCTGGCCCTATTGTATCTTTGGGTCATTCCTGGCACAAGAGAAGACCGCGGCAAGGACAAGACCCCGAAGCACGAAAATTACCCCTCACCCGCCCTCCTACCTCGGGCACCTTCTCCCCTGGGAGAAGGCGGGGAGCCGATTCGCTCCTCTTCGAATCGCCCTGAGCGGAGCGAAGGGGCTCACGGTAAACTCCGCGACCCGAATGAGGGGCCTTGATAGAAATTTCGAAGCGGCGCAGGCGTGTGATGCGCGTCGGTTATTGCGTCTGTCTTTGCATCGAAGCACCCAGCGGATGACGCCGAGGCCAAAAAGAGCTTAAACTGCCTTTAGCCGCCCGGCGCTGAAAAACAATGCACGAGCCACAATCGGCAAAACCAGCTGCTCCTCGGACGAACGCTGCGCTTTCTTCCACTTCAGGACCACCATCCGGCGCTCGCAATCTTCTCTTTCCCTTTGTTGATCTGAAAGCCCAATTCGCTTCTGTTCGCGGCGAGGTCATGGCCGCCATCGAGCGAGTGATGGAAAGCCAGCAGTTCATTCTGGGCGCGGAGGTTCAAGCATTTGAAGGCGAAATCGCGGAATTACTGCGAACAAAATATGCCGTTGGGTGCGCTTCCGGCACTTCCGCGCTTGAGCTTGCGCTGGCCGCTCTAGGCATCAAAGCCGGCGACGAAGTCATCACAACTCCCTACACCTTCGTCGCAACCGCGGGCGCCATCGCCCAGGCCGGGGCCAAACCGGTTTTTGTAGATGTCGATCCGCAAACCTTCAACCTCGATCCTCAGCGGATTGAATCCGCCCTCAACCCAAAAACCCGGGCGATCATTCCCGTGCATCTCTTCGGGCAGTCAGCGGATCTCGAACCGATCCTGAAGATCGCCAAAGGACAAAAACTTGCTGTCATCGAAGACGCGGCACAGGCCATCGGCGCCTGCTATCGTGACGCTCCGTTGGGCAGTTTGGGAACGATGGGGTGCTTCAGTTTTTTCCCATCAAAGAACCTGGGCGGCGCGGGCGACGGAGGCATGATCACGACCAATGACGAAAAGCTCGCTCGACGCCTTCGATTGTTGCGCGTGCACGGAAGCGGGCGCCGGTACCATTACGAAATCCTGGGTTCGAACAGCCGCTTGGATGCCATCCAGGCCGCCGTGCTGCGCGCCAAGCTGCCGCACCTAGCGCAATGGTCAGACGGACGGCGGCGAGTGGCGGCCCGGTACCACGAACTCTTTGCTGAATATCACCTGGAGCGGCAAGTGAAGCTCCCGGCGGAGTTAAAAGACCGCACTCATGTTTACAACCAGTTCGTCATTCGGTGCCCCCATCGAGACGCATTGCGCGATTTCCTCGCCGCTCGCGGCATTCCTACAGAGATTTATTACCCTCTCCCTCTCCATCTTCAGCCCGCGTTTCGATACCTTGAAAATCCGCCAGGCACGTTTCCCGAAGCTGAAGCCGCGAGCCGGGAAACCCTCGTCCTCCCGATCTATCCGGAGCTCAAGGAAGAGCACTTGATGAGGGTTGTTAGCGCCATCGCCGAATTCTATGCGGAACGCTGAAAAGCGGTAGTGGGTCAGTCAGTTTGAAATTGTAGCGGCGAGTTTACCTCGTCAGGTGGCGGCATCAAGCCGCCTCTACATCAAACTGACCCAGCACCTGAAAAGCGCTGCAATAGCGCTTTGCCCGAGGCTTGGGGTAGGATAGTGTACTGAAGAATTACCTTGCCTTTTCAACATTGCATTCAGCCGGCTGGTCCCTCGATTCGGCATGGCATCAACTGACGCTTCCTGTCGGGAGAGGAGAAAACGCGAAAGGAATTCCGCTTGGCAACGGCGTTAAAATGCCTCAACTGTAGTCAAACCCTTCAGGCGCAAGAAGAATTCATCGTCTGCCCGCATTGCGCATCTCGATGGCCTGTCGTCCGTGGCATTCCCCGCTTCTTCCAGCAGGAGAGCCATTACTGGGGTGAAATCGATCGCCAGAGCGCCGCGGAGTTTCTTGAGAGCACCCGCCAGGGTTGCTGGCGCGAGGTTGTGCGCGCCCGCTTCAGCGATGCCGACATGATGAACGGAGTTTTCAATCTGCAGCGCGCTTCCTGGCTGGCCCTGCTGGGGCTTGCCCCGGATGCGGTCGCCCTTGACGTTGGCTGTGGATACGGAGCGATCACTCATTCCCTGGCCCTCTCGATGAAGGAAGTTTGCGCCGTGGAGGCTATCCCGGAAAGGATCGAGTTTACGCAAGAGCGATTGCGCCAGGAGCGGTTGGAGAATGTGACCCTGGTTCAGGCGTCCGCGATGAACTTGCCTTTTTTTGAAAGCAGTTTTGATCTTGTGGTGCTCAACGGCATTCTGGAATGGGTTGGCGAGTGGGATCTCGCAGGCAGCCCAAGGGATGTCCAGTTAAAGTTTCTCGCCTCCATCCGGCGGCTTCTTAAAGACGATGGCGTGGCCGTGATTGGGATTGAGAACCGCCTCAGCCTGGGTACGCTCCGCGGAGGAATAGATCACTCCGGCATCTCGTATACCAACCTCGTGCCGCGGAGGCTCGCCACCCGCATGCTTCAGCGCTCCTCCGCCACTCACTACCGCACGAAGCTGAATCCGAAAAAAGAGTATCGCACGTATACTTATTCCGCGCGCGGTTATCGCAAGCTGTTTGCCGAGGCCCGCTACGGTTCCTCCAGCGTTTATTGGGCCTCACCCAGCTATAACCAGCCTTCCAATCTGGTTCCCCTCGAAGCGCGTCGGCTAATCCATGAAGTCTCTCTTGGCGCTCTCGATCATCCCGGACGCCCCGTAACTTCCAGTTGGCGTCACAAGGCGAAGAGAATGTTTGTAAGCTCACCGGTTTTCCGATGGGTCCTGCCCGACTTTGTAATCGTGGCGTCGAAGAACGCAGCCCGGCAGAATGCTTTGGAATCTCAACTTCACGAACAACTCGACTGTTCCGCCCAAGCCCCGCGACGCCGTCCGATGGTTTTCGCGTCATTTACCCGTCCGTTTATTCACAAATCCATCCTTCGATCTTGCGGCTCGAAGGGCCGCCTGGATCCATTCGTCATCAAGGTGAACCTCCATTCTCCACCCACGGCGGATCAAAGCGTCCTCGCGGAATTCAAGAATCTTTCCTGGATCCACGAGCGAACCAAGGAACGCACAGATGTGTCTTTTCGCGTTCCCAAGCCCATCGGATCCTTCACGAACGGAAAAACTGTCTGGGCAGTTGAATCCACGGCACGGGGAGCGAAATTCTCCGCGCTGATTCGTCGCCCAGGCTATACAGCCAACTTGGAGAGGTTGAAAAACGATTTCCGGTCAGTCCTCGTTGGCATCACAGAAATGAGCCAGATCCTGCAAGAGCACAAAGACCTTTTGCCCGTCAACCCCGACTGGTATGCGCCTCCCCGCGAAATCAGAGAAAATGCCCAGCTTGCCAGGATCCTGGAAGAAAAGAGATATCTTCGGAGCGACGCCGCACCGAAATTGTGGGTTCAGCACGGGGACCTGTCGGTTGAAAACGTTTTTTGGGATAGAGGAGAAGGCAAAGCCGAAGTGATCGATTGGGGCGAGATGGCGGCGGGTTTGCCGCCCCTCTATGACGTTCTGATGTTTGTTTTTTCCTCTGCGCTTTTGAATCCCTCCTCAAAGAAGTCGATGGGCCGCACTCCGCTTGCTTTTTGGGAAACCTCGTTTTCGGACACTTTCTTCTCCAATCAGGGGATTGGCCCAGTGTTCCGTGATCTGCTTCAGGGCGCGTGTCGGCGACTCGAAGTGAACCCGGATCTCATGCCGTCGCTGCTCTTGGAATTCCTAACGGTCCGCACGCATTACCATCGTTCGCGCGGGGAAACCGAGATGGAACAGATTTTCACTCACCTGCTGCGCTTTTCCCTGAGCAGCGCGCTGCCCTCCTAGCGGCACGATCTTCATCCAGGGAACACCCACACCACCTTCATAAACGCAAAGGATTTGGCTGGCCCTGGGTTTTGAGCATTTCAAGCGCGAGTGGAAGCACGCCGTGGACAATGCCGGATTTGGGGAATGCGCCGACGTGCATGGCGAGCAGGCGGGCGAAGAGCGCGGGATCAGCGGCAAGGGCGGAAAGGGCGCGGCGTCGCAGCCACGGCTGCCCTGCCAAGGCAAGCATCAGGATCGTTGTCCGCAGCGGTCGCCGGTTGATGTGGCGGTGCAAAGAGCGATAGCAGCGAATATCATCCGATTCGAAGCTTTCGGCAAGCGCGAGAGCGTGCTGGAAGGAAAGCGAAAGACCAGCGCCGCTGATGGCGTCCACGGCGCCCGAAGCGTCGCCCGTAAGGGCGACGCGGCCGCGGGAGACGCGCTTCAGCTCCCGGGTGGCAGAGATGCCGCCGCGTTCGGCGCTCGTCGCTTCGGCGCCACGCAAACGGGACTTCACTTCAGGGAAATGCCGAAGCGCTTCTTCCAGGCGAAGGTGCTCATCCTTTGAGATGACGGCTACGCAGACTTCTTCCGCACCCACCGGCGTGACGTAGATCTGGCAGCCAGGGCCCCAGTAGATTTCCGCGTAATCGCTCCAGGGCGCAACGTGGAAATGCCGCCGGAAGCCAAACCGCCGCCGGTCAAAGCGATAGTGGTCAAGACCCGCCCAGCGCCGGACGAGCGAATGGTTACCGTCTGCCCCAATCACCCATCGCGCCCGAAGAATGCGCCCGTCAAGGACAACGCCGTTTGCATTGAGACCAGCGACGCGGGTATTCCAGAAGAAGACACCTTGGCCGCAGGCATGTTCAAGAAGTGCCTGATGGAGCGCCGTTCGGCGCATTCCGAGGCCAGGACCGTTAGGAAAATCAGCTTCCACGCGGCTCCCCGACCCGATAAAGCGAATGCCCCGGAACGGAAAGCCAGAAGTGAGATCCACTCCCATCTCGCTGAGAGCGCGGACTCCCTCTGGCATCAGTCCTTCACCGCAGGCTTTATCGATGGGAGGGTGGGCGCCATCGACCACGACCACCCGAAAGCCTTTGCGCCGCACGGCAATGGCGGCGGCAAGGCCTGCTGGTCCTCCGCCCACGACGAGAGCATCCGTGCTGTTCGGTGGCGTCTCCATGCTACCACCTGAGCAAAACCAGCTCTGAACAGAAGCCTGGCCCCATCGCCGCCAGAAGTCCGTAAGTGCCTGCCGGAGGCTGCCGTCGCATCACTTCTTCAAGCACCAGCAGCACCGAGGCTGAAGAGAGATTGCCAACCTTACGGAGACACTCCCAGGAAACCTCCAAAGCTTCGCGCGGAAGTTTGAGCGCGCGAGCGGTGGCCTCCAGGATGCGCGGCCCTCCCGTATGAAGAATCCATCGACCTACATCGCGGAAGGTAAGTCCACAGTCCTTGAGGAACAGATCCACATCGCCGCCCAGCCGCGCTTCGATGAGTTCAGGCAGTTGCGGTGAGAGGACAATTTGGAAGCCTGTCTGGGAGATATCCCACCCCATGATGTGCTCGGTGCCGGGATAAAACACCGAGCGGGTGGCCAGTATTTCCGGGCCCGGCTCCTCTCTTTCGGCTCCGGTTACGATCACGGTTGCAGCACCGTCGCCGAAAAGACCGGCAGAAATCAGGTTGGCCATCGAGACATCTTCCTTCTGAAGGGTCAGCGTGCAAAGCTCGACGGCGAGGAGCGCGGCCGCCTCGCGAGGAAAGGCGCGCACGTAGTCCGCCGCCCGCGCGAGCCCCGCCGCGCCCGCTACACAGCCCAGTCCAAAGATCGGGATGCGTTTGATATGAGATGAAAAGCCCATGCGATTAGCAAGACGGGCGTCGAGCGATGGGCTGGCGATACCGGTTATGGAAACTGTGAAGATGGCATGAAGTTCCGCCGGAGATAATCCCGCGCCCGTCAGGGCACGGCAAAGCGCTTGCTCGCCCAGTTCCTCCGCGCACCTGATCCAGGCATCGTTCGCCTGACCCCAGTTAGCAAGAGAATAGTAATCATCGGCGGGAAGAGAAAGAAAACGGCCTTCAACTCCGCAGTGTGCGTGGAGCCGATCGAGGATCTGCGGCGAATTTAACCGTTTCCCCCAGAACTTCTTAAGTCCTTGGGCCAGGAATTCCTGCCGGTAGTAATGCTTGGGGAACGCACTCGCAACGGCCGCGATTCTCATGCGATCTACTTACCCGCTCTCAGACTCACCTCGATCGGCGGCCCCGTGCGGTTGAAGCGACATGCTTCCGCGGGGGAGGAACATCAGCAGGACGTCGAAAAAGCCGGCAAGCTGCCATCGCGAGGAGCTCCTCGCTTTGCGAACTCCAGAATACAGCTTATCTTGACGATTGCAAAATGGCGTGCGACCTCTGCGCGATCTTTGAAATCTGCAGATTGAAGAACCTCAGGGAACAAAAAACGGGCCATGGGGAGATGCAACCGGCTGCCGGCTTCACAGGCCAAGTGAGTTGTGGGGCGGAGGCTTAATATTCGTGGAGGTCTTCTGTGGGAATTTCACCCGGAACCGCGGGTTGTGCCACCTGCGCAGCTCGAGGTCAGGAACTGTCTCAGTGCTAGACCGACCATCAGGCCACGCGATATTGGGCGATGATATCCTCGTCCAGCTCAATGCCCAGACCCGGACCTTCGGGAAGCGGCACCCGACCGTCGGTGAGCGGTGGTCGGTTTTTAACGAGGCGTCGCACAAACGGGGACGGCCTCAGGCAGTACTCAATAAGATCCCCATGGGCCGAGGACGCCATCCAATGCAAAGATGCCGCGAGGTTTATTCCCGTACTGAAGCAATGGGGAACACAGCGGGCCCCGGACGCTTCGGCCATTCGCGACGCCTCAAGCGCCACAGTCAGGCCTCCACAGATCGCAACGTCCGGTTGAATGACGTGCAGGCCGAGGCCGAGCAAATCCTGAAACCCTCGCGGTGTGACTTCCAATTCGCCGCCGGCAATCGGGACAGGAGAGCGCGGGCATAATTCCCTGTATCCTGCATAGTCATCCGGAGGCAATGGCTCTTCCAGCCAACCAATCCGGAGCGGAGCCAGCAGATTTGCGCGCTGTAGAGCTGAATCTACGTTCAGCGTCTGGCCCGCATCTACCATCAACTCGCACTGATCGCCTATTGCGCGCCGCGCCGCCTCAACATGCGCCAAATCGTTCGCGAGGTCAGCGCCAAAAGGAGCCCAGCCGAACTTCACGGCTGTCAAGCCAAGATCTACAGCTTGTCGGGCGAGATCCGCCGTTTCCTGCGGTGTGGAACCAAACAGATAGCTCGCGTAGGCGCGCACCGTTTTGCGGTGTGTGGGTCCTATCAATTCGTGCACTGGTTTTCCCAATGCCTTGCCGCGGAGGTCCCAGAGGGCGATGTCCGCGCCACTGATCGCATGAATTACCGCTCCTCGCAGGCCGTAGCGGCTAGTGTCTCGGTACGTGCGCTGCCATAGGCCCTCAACATCCATGGGATCCTGCCCGCACAAAATACTCGCGAGCCCATGGCGATGTTCGGCGGATCGTGGAGCTTCAAAAATGGCTTTACAGACGTACGACTGGCTGCTGACTTCGCCGATTCCCACCAGTCCTTCGTCGGTGTAAATACGAATTACAAGCACGTCCTGCGTGCCGTCAGAGACTTCCTCCACATTCGGCAACCGCAACTCCAGCGCTTCTACCTTCGTAATGATCATGAGCGATTGTTTGGCTCCGGGTGAAAATCCAATGACCCCTCAAAATTGAGACGCATATGCTTGTTTGTACGGCCGGCTACCACCCACCCGTTCCGTAGGATATCGGATTCTCATTCCTCAGGACAAACGAAAATATCGCGCAGCTTTGTAACCGCAAGCTTGCCGTTCCGCAATTCTAGAATGTATCGGCACCCGCCTTTGCGGCCGCTTCTCCCAACTCATCGCGCTGCCGGAACATCAGCATCATGAGACACGGGAAGGGGTCAACTGAGGTCTTGCTCTGGGCGGGCTCACCGGCACCGGCCCACAGGACCCGCGCCGGATGAGCTGGGTTGGCATCGTGACGACGTTGGGCGGTAGATCGGGCCTTACAATCCGCTCGAGGAGCGATTCGGCCATCTGGCTGCCGAGCTGAGCTGTGAAGACACGAACGGAAGTGAGTGGCGGATGTAGGGCCGAAGCATCCGGCGTGTCGTTAAAGCCCGCGATGCTGATATCGCCGGGAATATCCAGCCCGGCGTCGCGCGCCGTCTTGTAGACGCCGCAGGCCGCAGCATCATCGCCGGCAAAGATGGCTGTCATTAGCGCCGCACGCTGCAAGATGAGCTTGGTGGCGAGATACCCAATCTCTTCATCGTCGGTCGATTTGACTTCGCCGACGCAAACCTCCAGATGCGCTTCCTCCATTGCTCGGCGGTATCCCTCATATCGTCTTGCATACCACGGCAGTTGCCGATTGCCCACAAACCCGATCGAGCGATGTCCTAGCGATTGCAAATAGCGGGTTAGCTCGTAAGCGCCTCCGATATCGTCAAAGTAGACTGCGCTCGCTTCTTCGTGCCGCCATTCGCCGATCATGTTGTTTCCCAGGACGACGGTGGGAATCCCTTTGCGCGCCAGCAGGTCGAGAAGATTCTGTGAATTTGTGCCCGCCACAATCGCACCGGAAATAAGCTGCCGGCGCTGAAGGATCTCGGGGAGGTGCAGGTCCCGCGATGGAATTCTGCTTGAATACCGGAAAGGCAGAAAAAGCACTCCATAGCTATGCTCAGCGCAGTACGCTTCTGAACCCATCAGCACGGAGGAATGGAAAGGGTGAAGCAAACCGCGGTTGCTGAGGACAAAGGCGACGATCCTCGACCGGTTGCTCTTCTCAAGATCGAAACCGAGCCGCACTGCGGCTTTCAGTATTCTCTCTCGCCGGCTAGGGGCGATGGCAGTCTTGCCGGTCATCAGCCGCGAGACTGTTGAGACACTGACGTTTGCGGCGCGGGCAACATCAGCAAGGTTTACCTTTCGTGGCCGTTTGTTCATTCTCCCTCGTTCGAAACCTGCAGGGCGGCTGAGGATAAACAAGGCGCGGACGCGTCATCGTTTATTTACAATGGAACGTATGAAACGATATTTTCACAGGATGCTGCAACTCCGCAACAGTAAACTTTCATTATATTTCTCTAACAATGAATGCTAGGGCATAGAAAATTGATAATTTTGCAAGTTAAACGGATATTTTTGCTCTTGACAATGACTTGTTCTGTTGATAGCTTTGAGGCTCGCAACGGGCCTGTGATCTCCCCATTCATATTCGACAGGCCGGCCTTGAAAAAGCGTAGCGCTGGCATCTTGCCGGCATGAGCCGCCGGGACGGCGGCGCTACAGGTTTCATAGCTTCTGGGTAGATCGTACGGAGGGCCTCATGACGAATAAAGACCGACATAGAAGAGTTCTCCATCTTTCCTTTTTCCTGATTTTTTCACTAATTCTGTTCGGCGCAGTTGCCTGGGGGCAGACGGCGCAGATCGTCGGCACCATCACGGACGCGAGCGGCGCCCGCGTGCCCGGGACCAGGATCACGGTGACCAATGTGAAGACGGGACTTCAACGGATTGTTAGCTCGAATTCGAACGGATACTATACGGCTCCGCTATTGCCGCCGGGCCAATACAGCATGACGGCACAGAAAGCGGGGTTCAAAGTGGCGAGCCGTTCGGGTATCGTGCTCTCGGTTGGAAACAGTCCGGCGATCAATTTCACATTGACGGTCGGCGCGGTGTCGCAATCGGTATCCGTCAAGGCCGCGGCCCCGCTCCTGAATACTCAGAACGCGACGATCAAGGAAGTTGTGGGAGCCGAGCGCATGGTGGGTTTGCCGCTGAACGGGCGGGATATCACGCAGCTTCTGACGTTACAAGCAGGAGTTATCCAGACTGAAAATTCACCGGGCATCGTAGGCAACGGCTTTGTGTCTAATGGTACCCGCTACAACGGTGTGACCTACTTTCTCAACGGCGGATATAACCAAAATTCGTACCAGAACTTCAGCGGCGAATTCCCGAACCCGGATGCGATCCAGGAATTTGTGGTCGAAACGAATAATTACAGCGCTCAATATGGGAACGCGCCGGGAGCGGTGGTGAGCGTTGTAACCAAGTCCGGCACAAACCAGTTTCACGGCTCTGCCTTTGAGTTCGTCCGTAACGGCAACCTCTTTGACGCCCGCAATTTCTTCCAGCCCAACACCGATTCGCTGAAACGCAACCAGTTCGGCGGCACGTTTGGCGGTCCGGTAGTCAAAAACAAGCTCTTCTTCTTTTTCTCTGCGCAGAGGACGACCAACAGATCAAATCCGGTGCTCACGGAGGACTTTCTTCCAACTGCAGCCGAGCGCGCCGGCGACTTCGCGGCGATTAGCAAGCCGATTAAAGATCCGCTGACGGGCGCCCCTTTTCCTGGCAACCAGATTCCGCCTTCAGATTTGAGTCCGGTCACGTTAGCGTTCTTGAAGTATTACCCTGTTCCCAGCAATGCCAACGGCCTTATTTTTGTCGGAACCCCTACGATCCAAAATGAGCAAGAATACACTGGAAAGGGGGATTGGGACTTGGGCCGGCACCGAATCACGGGCACATACTACTACAGCCGATACCTCCAACCCTTCACTGGAAACACGCAGGATTACGCCACAATGAACGCTTCCACGGTGGGCAAGTCTACGCAGCCCTATAGCCTGCTGGTGCTGAGCGACACGTACTCTCTCTCAAGCTCGATGCTGAACGTTGTCACCTTCAGTGACCGGAGGGACGAGCAGTTCAACGACTGGGATGGCGTACACCTGCCGCTCAATTATCAAGGGGCTGGCGTCCAGAATATCGCCCTGAGTAACCCTCCTGAAGTGTATATCGATGTTTCGGGCGGCTTTTTGACGCGGCCCGGCTGGGACTATCTCCTCCATGAGGATGACCTGAATTGGGCTGATATGCTCACCTGGATGCACGGTCGGCATGAATTCAAGTTCGGGGGCGAGTTTATTCGTACAACGAATACCATCGCCAACCATTTTCGCCAGCAGGGCATGTTCACCTTTAACGGCTCGATCAGTGGCGATGCTATGGCGGATTTTATGCTCGGGGATGTTTACCAATTTTGGCAGGGCGGCGGGGAGTATAAGGATTACATGCAGAATCGGCCTGGCTTCTTCGCAGAGGACAGCTTTCGAGCGACTCCCAAGCTGACCCTGAATCTCGGGTTGCGGTGGGACCCGGAGCTTCTTCCTACCGACTCGCTGGGGCGCGTGGAGTGCTTTGTGCCAGGAGCGCAATCCACCCGCTACCCGAACGCCCCAAAAGGGTACCTGCTAGCGGGTGATGCTGGTTGCCCCTCGGGAGGGTTTAATACGTACTGGCCGGATCTCGCGCCCCGCTTTGGTTTCGCATACCAATTGGGCCATCACACAGCGGTTCGTGGAGGGTTCGGCCTTTTTTGGGATCCGCTCACGGCGGACAATTACAACACGTTCGTTGACTCCGCGCCGTTCAGCCCTCAGGTGGTCAACTATGGCGTAAGTTTTCAGAACCCGTACGCCGGGGTCGTAAATCCGTTCCCGCAGGACTTCGCGCCGTTCCTACCGCCCCAGGATAGCGCATTTGAAGTGCCTTTAGGAACCTTCGGTACCTTTGCTCCCAACTATCGACCCAGTTACCACGATGACCTTAACCTCACCGTCGAGCATGAGTTGACACCCAATTGGTTGGTGAGCGCCAGTTATATTGGGGACTTCGCCCGCTTCCTCGATTACGTGGTGGACCAGAATTACGCCCGATACGAGCCGGGCGCCACGCTCGCAAACTTGCAATCGCGCAGGCCCTACCCCGATTTCGAGGAGGTTACCAATGCGATGTCCGGCAGCACTTCCAGCTACAATGCACTCCAGCTTAACGCCGAGCACCGCTTCGCAAAGAACCTCACGTTCAATGCCAACTACACGTATTCAAAATCCATAGACGAATTCTCGGCCGAAGATTCTTCTCCAGGTCAGAGCACGCCGCTCATTCCAACCAGCCTCAGTGCCAACCGCGGAGATTCTGATTTTGACGTGACGAATCGCTTTGTAGCCTCATACGTGTGGGGCCTGCCCACGCCTCCAGGAAATCGACTAGTTAGGGACAGCCTGGGAGGCTGGGAAACAACCGGCATCGTGACATTGCAAAGTGGATTTCCCTTCAGTGTTCTGACCGGCGGGGATAATTCGCTTAGCGGCGACGGTATTGATTACGCCGACCTGGTGGGTAATCCGAACCTGAGTACCAGCCGCCCAACCGGGCAATTTGTTCAAGAGTACTTCAACACCGCGGCGTTCGCCGAAAACACCCTCGGGACTTTCGGCAACGCACCACGCAACTTTTTGCGAAGACCGGGCTACGCGGACTTCGATTTGGGCTTCATGAGGAATTTTGCCGTGAAAGAGCGAGTAAAACTCCAATTTCGCGCAGAGTTCTTCAATATGTTTAACCGGCCAAACTTTGATAGCGTGAATAGCACCCTAAGCTCGGCCGGCTTCGGGGAAATCAATGGCGCTGGTTCGCCACGCATCATCCAGTTTGCGCTGAAACTGAGTTTTTAGCGCTTGAAAACGATTTCCCGATGCTGTCATCCGATTTAAGCGAGGAATCTCGCTGTGATCTTTTGCTCGCAGATGCACAGAGCGAGATTCCTCTCCCGCTTCGCGGGATCGGAATGAGAGGCCCCAAAATGTTCCCTACCGGCTTTTCGCTCGCGCTATAGGAAGGTCCGCAGACTTAAACAAGAAGGCTGATGCGCTGTTCGCTCACACGGTCTGTAACCCTTGGAGGTAGTTAATGTCCTCACGTCGCAGATTTCTCCAGGCGAATCTCATCGGCTTGGCTTCATCCCTTGCCGCGTCCAGAAATTTGCGGGCCGCTCTCCCGCCCGCTGGGGAAACCGTTCCGCCGAAGGATCAAGAAGAAGAGCACGACTACTGGAACGACTGGCCGCGATACGTCACCGCGCAGATGAATGAGGCCCGCGCTCGTCGCCTCGCCGAGCTGCATTCCATGCGGAGTGAAGCTGACGTCAAAGCGCGAATCGAAAAGATACGCTCCACAGTATGGCGGCTGATCGGCGGTCAGCTTGAGAAGACTCCCCTTAACCCGCAGACCGTTGGGACCATCAACCGGGGTGCATATCGAATCGAAAAGGTCATTTTCGAGAGTCGGCCGGAAATTTTTGTCACGGCTAATCTCTACATCCCGGGCAAACGTCAGCCGCCCTACCCGGGAATCATTCTTCCCAACGGCCACGCGATCGTAGAGGGAAAGGCACATTATAGCTATGCGTACGTTTCCCAATCGCTCGCCAGAATCGGATATGTGGTCTTGAACTTCGATGCATTCGGGCAGGGCGAGCGGATGCAGTACCTCAACCCGCGCACCGGCAAGCCCTTTCCCGTACGGGGCGGCGAGCATTCGCAAGCTGGCCGCCCGATGTTGCTGTTTGGCTCCCAGTTTGAGCAGTATCGAACCTGGGACTGCATTCGCGCCGTCGACTATCTTCTCTCCCGGCCGGAAGTTGATCCGCAGCGGATCGGCTGCACGGGAAACTCGGGCGGGGGAACGATGACGATGTACATGACGGCGCTGGACCCCCGGATCAAAGTGGCCGCGGCGTCTGACGCAAACTCTGATAATTTGGCCGGTCCGTCCTATGCGCCGCCGGGCGGAGTTGATGACGCGGAGCAGAACATCGTAGGCAGCCTTGCGGAAGGCATCGACCGCGGGGACTTGTTCTTGGCGTTTGCCCCTAAGCCGCTTCTCATTCTGTACTCGCGGATTGACTCGGGCTTCACCTACTCACCCGCTTACGTCAAGGGAACTCAAGAGGTCTACGCCGAAGTTGAGGCGGCCTACAAGCTGATGGGAGCCACTGAGAAAGTGGCGCTTTTTGGCTCACCTTTGCCGCACGACTACGACTATTTTAACCGCCAGCACGCATACCGATGGTTCAATCGCTGGCTGGGCAGCGAAGATTGGGGAACTGAGGAAGCGCCGTTTGATGAGTCGGCCCCGGGCGAGTTGGACTGCACGAGCACTGGCCAAGTGCTTACATCATTAGGCGGGCGCTCCGTCGTCCAACTGAACATCGCAGGCCTGAACAAGGTTGTTCCGGCAAATCCGCTGGGCTCGACGCCGAGTGAGGCCAGGGCCTTTCGCGGGCGCGCCCAAGGCGTTTTAAAGCGTCTCCTCGCGCTGCCTTCAGAACGGAGCACCGTTCGCTCCCACGTTATTTCCTCCAACAATCGGAAGGG
>JBOGJS010000033.1:0-9412 GCA_050745365.1 Terriglobia bacterium | reverse complement strand
GCCTGGAACCAATTACGAAATGGCCTTCTAAGTAAACACGCTGCCGTTCGAGCGGAGCCGCCCTTCAACACGTAGTGTTGCCCGTCAAAAAAGTTAGCAGAGTAACCCGGATAAAATGGAAACGGCTTGAATCCCGGAAAGGGGGAAAACACGGTGGAAGTCCATTCCCAACCGTTTCCCACCAAGTCATTCACCCCGAATGCGCTCGCTCCAGCCGGATGAGCGTCTACGGGACACGGGTCCCAGTGGTGGAAATCAAAATTGCCGAATGGATCGTCGGGGGCGTATTCCCCCCAGGCGAACGGGCGCTCGGGCCCTTCGCGGGTACCGTAGGCTGCCCGATGCCATTCCGCCTCATTGGGGAGAGATTTTTCGACCCAGCGCGCATAGGCCGACGCCTCCGCATAACTTACGTAGACCGGCCACTCCATCGGTAGCGGCACCTCACCAAACATCGTCCGGTAATGCCAACCATTTCCAGCCCGCATCCAAAGCGCAGGATGCCGGATTCCGTCCTGCCGAATCCAGTTCCAATCCGCATCCGTCCAGAGATTGCGGCTCTCGTACCCTCCAGCGTTCATGAACCTCAGGAAGTCTCCATTCGTCACGCCGTAGGCGTCAATTGAAAAAGCGGGAACTTTGACGCAATGTGTCTCAAATTCGTTATCCCAGCCAAAGTCGCCAGTCCGCGGAAGCCCGAGCGTTGCTTCACCCGGCGGTATTTCGACCATGCGGTGTTCGGCGTGTTTTGTCGCTGTGAGGCTTGGGAGCGGCCGAGCCGCTTTGCGCTCTGGAGGAAGCTGGTGAAGCATGTAGGCGAGCGTCTCGGCGTGCATGAGCCGGTGCTCGATTGCGACATTTAGGAGGGCTGCGAGGGACGATTCTTCATTTGACGGTTCCGCTGAAAAATCGCGCGTTCGAAGCGCACCATCAAGCTGCGAGCGCACCTGCTGATTGTAGTGGCGGATGTCTTCGATGGCGGGCCAATCCTTTGGCCGGTCGGAAGGCAGGCCACCGTCAATTGGATCAATGCCGAACGCAAAGAGATGATCGAATCCGGAATTGAACCGCTTAAGGCTCAATGCCCGGTCCGAGAGCAGGTTCCAGTCAAACGCCTCCACGTGCCCGAGATAAAAGATAATCCGATGACGTTCGGCGATGGGCCTATCGTAGTAGGCTTCGGGCTTGAGCAGCCGGAAAAGCTCATCCGTCCGTTCCCGTGCCTGCTCGAGCCGTGTGAACAGAGTTGAGCGTGCAGGAGCTGCGGCGAATTGAGCCATACATGTCACCTCGGTTAAGGCTTATTTGCGCCCGGCGGCCTCGGCTGTTGTCGTTGGGTCGGCTCCCTGCCACGTCACGTCGGCGGTTGGTCCGTAGGTCGCAGGCACCTTCCTTCCCAAAAGTCTCAAGCAGACGGTTAGCTGCGTACGGTGGTGGGCAGTATGGAGCACGCGCCGCCAGAAGATCCATATGCGCTGTCGCCGAACGTCAAAGAACGGCACCACTTCGAGCCACCAAGGCTCAGTTTTCGGCGCGAAATAAGAAAGCCTTGGGAGCGCAAGCTCGAGCATCCTTTGAGCGTAAGCTTCCGGCGAGGATGATTGGGGCAGAACCTCAGCAGGACTCGGCTCCGGTGATCCGAGAAATTCCCCAAAAAAGCGCCGTTCCGAGAGTAATTGATGCTTCATGACGTCGATGACAGAGCTGGATCTCGGGTGCGGCCGAAAAGAAAGCTCGCCCATCTGAAATTCGCGCCAAACTGAGATCACTTTGTTCGTTTCACTGCCATACGTATCAAGCAGATGCTGAAAGATGGGCGAGCTGGCATGCGGAATCTGTGATTCAGAGATTGCGACATAGGGATAATTCATGGGCATGAGCTGACCTCCGGCTAAGTCAACTCTGCCAAGGGAAACGAGCGGTGCGCGCGCGGCGGCTCAAGATAGTTCTGGCGATGCGTGGTGACCAGGAACTTCGTGAATCCGGTATTCGTGTCCGGAAGATGGTATTTCTGCTGCAACTCGACCCCATCCATCTCTTTCCGCACTTTTTCGAAAAGTTGCGCAGAGGGCGCAAAGCCGATGAAATGGACTCCCGGAACCGGGCTGGGGCTTACCGGACCACCCGCATCAAACTCAAACGGGTTTTCCACCGTGTCGAAATCCTGTCGCAGAAATATAACGGTTCCCTTCGGAAGCTCCTGGCCATAAGCGGTGGTCGTGTTTTTCCCGACTCGGGAGAGAAACTGCATTTGCGCATTATGACCAAGAATGCCGGTTTTCTTTGCATCTTCCTCAAGCTGCTCCTTAAAGGTGGTCGTTTCGGGCGACTGCGAAGGTGAAAGATGCTCAGGTGCTTCGGTGCGGCGGGGGTTGAACATGCGATGCAGCCGGTTTTTGTGGTCCAGACTGTACCAGCCCTCGAGATCAATCACAATATGCGACAAGTGCATCATTGTCCCGTGGGCAAAATAGCTTTCCGGCGTCTGGTCCGTGTAGCCAGGGACCGTCTCGAAACTCGGAAGGTTGCCTTGGGCCAGGCCGTGAAGATGGCTGGAAGTAAAACCCATGAACAGCATGGCCCCGGCTGGAATCTTATCCCCTCCTGGAATGCGCAGCCGCTGCGCCATCTTGCGAGGCATTCCACAACCCGCAAAGCCCCGGCGGATGGATGTGAGGTTGAAAAGATCGCCTACGTAAACAGTTTCGGCCGGGATGCCGTTCAGGAAATGCGTGCCCGGATGGAAAAGCGCGTGCATCACGTTGGTGATGTGCTCGTTGTAGTCGCTCTTAAAGTGAAAGGAAATCTCATTATGTTCCAACACCAGGGTTGCCGGATCTTTCGGGAACTTGATCGAGTCGATCAAGGCCCAATCCTGGGGTTTGCCGTCGTCAAGCGCGCGGGGCATAAATCGATCGGCTACCTTGGCAGGGATGTAGTCCCTAAAATAGGGCAGGCCGTAGGCCACCTGGATGAAAATTCCGCCGGGACTCAGCGGATAAATCGTCTCGACCTCTTTCAAAGCCTGATTCAGCCGTTCCTGAGCGCTCCTAAGCGCCTTCGTGTCGCCCTTTGGAACGTTGAGTCGCGCCGTGACCACTGCATGCCACAACGGAACCACGGCTACCGGAACTCCCAGATGATCTTCTACAGTTACTCCGGGGAGTTCGTACTGGGTTTCGGGTGGGACTGTGGGAGTCCTTTTTGCATAATCCACAACTTCGGCCCAATTGAAGCTCGTTGCTGTTGACATCTTGACCTCCTGGAAATTTGCGCCTCAAAAGGAATAATAATAACATCCTTGGGCATGCTGGCGACGCATCTTTGGCGTCAGTCATAGAGTTGATGCCACCGGGCGGCTTGAATTTCTGACGGGTAATGCCGGCTTCCCGCGCGCTATCGTGTCCGCCAATGGTTCCCGTCTGCTGGTTCTTCCCTCGCGCCCTTGTGGCCGAATGGCACGTCACCTTTTACGGAGAGGGTACCTAGCCGATCCGTAATAATTACAGAGGCAACCACCCAGAGCTTATCACTAAGCCACGTATTATCAGCTGTTTAGCATTTGGTTCCCAGCGTGCACATACAAGCCGTGGCTCTTTTGAATCAGGTGCCATAGCCCGAACGAGAAAGGAGGACGGCATGCTCTACTGGGCGGTTGTTTTTCTGGTGATTGCAATTATTGCGGCCATTTTCGGGTTCGCCGGAATCGCCGGAACGGCGACAGGAATCGCGGAGGTTCTGTTCGTGATCTTTCTGATCCTGTTCATTGTGAGCTTGGTTGTGCACCGCGGCCGGCGGGTGTGAAGTTCCGAGGGGAAACATAACAAACCCATGAGGAGGTTAAGTGATGAGGCAAAGCAGCAAAGATCGTGTGAAAGGCCAATTCCACGAGGTGAAAGGCAGCGCCAAGGAAAAAGTGGGAAGGGCCGGTAATAACCCGGGTCGCGAAGCCGAGGGCCGGGCCGAAAAGAACGTAGGTAAAGCTCAGAAGAAGGTCGGAGAAGTTGAAAGGGTAGTTGAGCCCTAGCGAATTCGATCCCGATTAGTTGAAAGGAGAACCAACATGTCAGACAGCGAAAAAAACACCTATCAACCCCAGAGTGAACACGCCAGTGGTAGCCGGCCGGGCGGTGAACACGGTCCGGGCCAGCGCGAAGGCGGCGGAGGCGGACAGCAGGGGGGTGGCCAGCACAGTCCCCCCGGGCAGGGGGGGGTGGGGGATCACATCAAGGTGGAAAAGGAAGCGCTGGGCACGAGGGTTCTGGCCAGCGCGGTCCTGGAGAGTCGGAAAGCGGCGGGAAAAGTGGCGGCGGGTCGCAGTTCGGCGGACGGGAGCCGTAACCCTCTGCACAGGCTCCGGACGGGCGGCTTTGGTTCCCGTCCGGAGCGGCCGCACTTTACGCCCACGTAGGGAGTCAACCCTTGAGAGCCAAACTTCCCCTCCTGACTCCCCGAAAATGGGTACCTGTTGAGAAGACAGTAAAATGGTCAGTATGTAGTTCCCCAAAAATCCCAAAAATTCTGCTTGACAAGTGTCCCCCCGCCTGCAGTAAAGTAGCTCGCATCTTCACATCTTTAATGTGTTAGTGCCGGAGGGGGGCCATGAGGCGAACTCATTTCGCAGCGCGGCTGGGTATCGGGCGAGCCGGTTGGGTCGCTGCCCGCCGGAGCCTGGACCGGGCCCGGACGGCCAGCCGCATGCGATGGCGCTACACAACTCTCACACGAGTGGCCTCGGATTCGAGCGCAGTTCTCGCCTACGTCGGCGCTGAAACCAAGCTCGGCATCTCCGTCGAGCATATCCAGATCTCCGAGACGTTGCCCCTCCAGCCGCAGATGACGCCCCTCATTCAGCGCCTCAGCTCGATCGACGTCTATCTTGACGCTTCCTCTGGCCTGCCGGTCGCGCTCGATTCGAACGTCCATCCGGACGACAATGCGGCCATCAACATCCCGGCAGAAATCCGCTACTCGAACTACCGTTTGGTTGGCGGCATCGCGCGTGCCCTTCCATATTCAGAAATATCTTGAGGGAAGCCTGGTGTTGGACCTCGTGGTGTCGAGCGCCATCGCCAACCGAGGCTTACCTGATAGCGCCTTTGCCGTCGCCGGAGGCCAGCCATGAGGCGACTCGAGAAAGTAGCGCACAGGTACGCGTTTTTTGCGTTCCTCTGCGGCTTCTCCTCTTTTAGGTCCGAAGTGGTAGCCACGGCACGGATTTTGTGCCGTGGGTGTTTGGTTTTCCGCGGTGATCGGCGAAAGCCCACGGCACAAAAATCGTGCCGTGGCTACCCCCTGCTGGCCGCATGGCTGTTGCTGCTGCCGGGCTTCCTTGCTGCGCAAGTCTACCTGCCCACAGGCCTCCCGCCGTTTGGTACCTTCGCTCCCAGCCCGTTTGACACCGTAAATCTCGCCAACCTCAACGTGCTTTTCTCCGTCCCGGTTTTGAAGAAGGCCGGGCGCGGCATTCCCCTCAACTACATCTTCGCCTATAACAGTTCGGTATGGAGCCCACAGAACCCTTCCGGCGGCAGCCAGTGGTATCCCACGCCGGGCTTTGGCTGGAACATGGAGGGGGACCTTCAGGGCGACAGTTTCGCTCAGCAGTCCGTGTTCTTTGGCTCCTCCTTTTACCAGTGGACTCAGGCGAGCTGCCAGCCTCCCCCTCCGTATTCAACCGAGTACTATAACGTTTATGGTCCCTGGTTCTACAGTGACCCCACGGGAACGCTGCGACGGTTCGTGGTTTATGTGGATGACCAGCCGGAGATGGCGCCCAACTGCCTTGGCGACCCGCACCCCTCACCCGCTCGCGGAGCCGCCGAGGATGGCTCCGGCTGGACGATTGTGGCTTCCATCAACAAATCAACAAACACGGTCTCCGCCCTATTCACTTCTCCCTCCGGCTGGCTCTATCAACCGCCGCAGGGCGCAAACCCCTACGTCCGGGATAGTGACGGCAACCAGGTGACCCGCGGGACAGCCAATGGTGATTTTGTTCTGGTCGACACTCTGGGGCTCAACGCTCTCACCTTCAACTCATTCACGCAATATAGCTACACAAATTTCTCCGGCGGCACAAGCTCGGTGACGGTTGGCCTTTCTTCCTTCACCGTCCAGACGAACTTCGGCTGTAGCGGCATCTCGGAGTTTGGCCCGCAGTCGGAATCGCTGGTCACGAGCATCTCCATGCCGGACGGCACGTCCTACAGCTTCACCTACGAGCCGACGCCCGGACACTCCGGGAGCGTTACCGGCCGCATCGCCTCCGTCACGCTGCCAACGGGCGGCACGATTCGCTACAGCTATTCCAGCGGATCGAACGGCATCACCTGCGCCGATGGCAGCCCGGCCACTCTCACCCGCTCGACGCCCGACGGCACTTGGACCTACGCCCATGCGGTTGGCAGCGGATCAAAATACTGGACCTGGACCACAACCATTACGGACCCGCTCAGCGACGAAACCAGCATGAATTTTCAGGGCATGTATGAAACCGAGCGGAACGTCTACCAGGGGTCCAGCACGCTTCTCGAGACTGTAGACACCTGCTACAACGGCGCCTCGATTCCCTGCACAGCCGTCTACCCGGCCTATCCCATTTCGAACCGCACCGTTGAAACCACGATGCCGGGCCTTTCAGCCTCAAAAACCTACACCACCTACAACAGCACCAATACCCTTCCCTCCGAGGTGGATGAGTATGGCTGGGGAGAAACGCTTGTGCGCAAGACGCTTACTTCCTACGCTTCGCCCGGCAACAATATCCTCGATCTCCCCTCCGCCGTTACGGTTGAAAACGCCAGTGGCACCACCGTCGCCCAAACGAGCTATACCTATGATTGCGGCGACTATTCGGATCCCTGCGCCACCGGGTCGAGCGGCACGCCCCAGCACGTTTCCGTCACCGGGGCGCGCGGCAACCTGACCACGCTCACCGAAAACGTCACCGGCTCTTCCACCCTCAGCCGCGCCTTCAGCTATTTCGATACGGGCAGCATTCAGACGGCCAGCGACTTCCACGGAAACTCCACCACCTTCACCTATGGCGATTGCGGCAATTCGTTTCCCACCAGCATTGCCCAGCCGCTCTCGCTCACCACAACACTCGTGTGGAACTGCAACACGGGCCTCGTCACCACCGTCACCGATCCCAATCAGCAGCCGACCAGCTTCACCTATGACGAGATGTCCCGCCCCCTCATGTCGAGTTATCCCGATGGCGGCAAGACGACCATGACGTATAACGACGTGAACGATGGGAGTTGGAGCGTCGTCAAAACCACCGCGCTCACTGCTTCCGAGAACCGCGTGGATACGGCCATTCTCGACGGCCTGGGGCGATTTAAAGACACACACCTGAATTCAGACCCCTCAGGCGCGGACCTGGTGGATACCACCTACGATTCGCTGGGCCGGGTGGCCAGCGTTTCGAATCCTTACCGCTCGGGCTCCTCGACCGGAGGCGACAGCTACGCCTACGATGCCTTGAACCGGGTGACCCGCGTGACGCACGCCGATAGCAACGCCACATCCATTTCTTATGGCAGCGGCTCCCAGCATTGCTCAACCTCGCAGTACGGTCTCGGCTTCCCCGTGCTCTCATCCGATGAGGGCGGGCACCAGCGGCTGTTGTTTTTCGATGCCTTGGGGCGGGTGATCGAGGCTGACGAGCCTGACCCCGCAAACGGCAACGCCTTTGATTACTGGACGTGCAACGGTTATGATGCCGTGGGAGACGTCACCAGCATTGTGCAGGGCGCGCAAACGCGAGCGTATAATTACGACATGCTTTCGCGGCTTACCTCCACCAGCCAGCCCGAATCGGGCACCACGAGTTATTCGTATACGGCCTCGGGGGCCCTCTGCTCGGGCGACCCCAGCGAACCATGCACGCGCACCGACGCCCGCGATATCACCACGACGTTTACCTATGACGCCCTGAACCGGCTCACCTCGAAGAGCTATTCGGATGGGACGCCGGCGGTAACTCTATTCTGGGATTTGAACTCCGCCCGGTTCGGCAACTGGGCGCCCCCTTTGCTTTCAAACACCAAAGGTCGCCTGTACGCTATTGACACGAGCCCATCTCCCGGAAATTACCAAAGCCCTTACACCGGCTCGGTTTACAGTTACGATAGTATGGGGCGCGTCCAGGTCCTCTGGCAATGCACGCCGTACAATTGCGGCAGCAGCGCCTGGGAATCGCAATACAACTACGATCTCGCGGGAGACGTGACAAGCTGGACCAATCCCTCAGGCTTCACGGTGACGAATCAGATTAACGGCGCGCAACAGATCACTCAGATTCAGCAGTCGGCATACAGTGCGACGAACGCGCAGAACATTGCGAAGCAAATCACCTATACCCCCTGGGGCGCGGAGCAGACGCTCGAGAACGGCTGTGCTTCCTCCTCCGGGCAGGAGCAAGGCTGCACGGATACGCTCGAAACCTACGTCTACAACAACCGCCTTCAGCCGGTGCTGATTGAGCTGGGGAACAGCTCAAATGCTACCGCCGACTACTGCATGGTCTACAACTATTACACGGACGAGAGCAACCCCACCAGTTGCGCCGTGCCGCAGCAGGGATCACACGATAACGGCGACGCAATCGGCTATCTTTTCGAGGACAGCATCAATCCTACCTACTTCAGCCGGATTGAGAGTTACACCTACGATGCGCTCGATCGGCTGACGCAGGCCGTTTCGACAGGCGATGGCAGCGGGGCCGCTTACAATCTGACGTTCGGCTACGATTCCTACGGCAATATGACCTGCCAGACCAACGGCCAGACAAAGGGCTACTGCCCGAATTACTCATTCAATCAGAATACGAATCGGATCAACAGTTCCGGCTTCAGCTATGATGCGGACGGGAACATGACGGCAGACGGCTCGCACACGTATCAGTACGATGCCGAGGGCCATCTGATCAGTATCGACAACAACTCGACAGCATCGTACACCTATAATGCACTGGGCCAGCAAGCGGAGGTGAAATTCTCGTATCAGCTCGAATATCCGTATGACCCGCAGGGGCGGCTGATGGGGACTTACAGCGTAGGTCAGGGAGTATGGTGGGGCGGGAACGTCTGGTGGCGCGACCGGACTCTTACGCGGACGTCCGCCTACGACTTTCAGCACGAAAACATCGTCGGAACCTCCACGATGACCACCCTGTTCGACGGGTCGGTCGGAATGGACCAGTTGCTGTACCCCTGGGGGCAGGTCTGGGCCTATATCGGCAATGCGTATGGATCCTATTTTGGCGGCCTGCTGGGCGACCCGGAGTCGTCGCAAAACCTTTATCCCGCCCAGAATCGAATTTACGACAACTCCATCGGCCACTGGTTTACGCCCGACCCCTTGGGCGGCAACATCGCCGATCCCCAGTCCCAGAACCGCTACA
>JBOGJS010000032.1:0-4403 GCA_050745365.1 Terriglobia bacterium | reverse complement strand
GTCAACACCTGATCGTTCCGGAGGGGCGGCGCGCGGAAGCCGTAAAGAAGCTCATAGTATCCCGTCAGGGATAGACGATGGGTGATTTCCGCCGCGGTAGGAGCTTGACTATAGATGGAGGCAACCAGGGTAGCGATCTTCGCACGAAGCGGAAGAATGTCGCCGTGCCTTCCCGGGTGGGCAGCATTGGTAAGAATAATGACGTAAGTATCGGAAAATGGATCCAGCCAAATGGAGGTGCCAGTGAAGCCGGTGTGCCCGAAAGAACCCACCGGGAAGAGCTCGCCACGGTTAGAAGAGAACGCGCTGTCAATATCCCAGCCAAGGCCGCGCACCGCGATGTCGTCGGGCGGGGTTTCTGGCGTCGTCATTTTCAGGACCGTGGAAGGGCCGAGAATGCGCACCCCGTGGTAAGTTCCGCCGTCGAGAATCATCTGCGCGTAGATCGAGAGGTCGTCGGCAGTTGAAAACAGCCCCGCATGACCCGCCACACCTCCCATGCGGTACGCTGTAGGATCGTTCACCTGGTACCAGGGAATCAATTCATTCTCCTCGTTGGGAGGCTGAGTGGGAGCCTGATGAGCGCGGAGACTCGCCGGCGGCCTGAACAGCGTGTGGTCCATGCCGAGCGGCTTAAAGATGTGCTGCTCACAATAAATGTCGAGCGGTTCACCGGAAATGCGGCGCACCAGCTCACCAAGTGTCTCGAAGTTCACATCGCTGTAAATGAAACGCGTGCCCGGGGGAACGAGAGGATGCAGATCGACGATCAGCTTCATGGCCGTGTCGTAGCCAAACCAGGGCTTTTCGAGCGGCAGGTCCGGCGGCAGGCCCGAATAGTGCGTCAGCAACTCACGCACGGTGATAGCCTGCTTACCGTTCTCGCCAAATTCCGGCCAGTAACACGCCACCGGATCGTCCAGCCGGATTTTTCCCTCCTCAAAAAGCTGCATTACCGCCGGCGTGGTCGCAATGACTTTGGTGAGAGAAGCCAAGTCAAAGAGGGTGTTCACGGTCATGGGCGAGTTGTGCGGAATGTGCGTGCGGTCGCCGAAAGCGCGGCGATAGACAACCCTTCCGGCATGCCCAACCAGTACGACGGCCCCAGGGCAGTCGTTCTCCTGGATGGCATGCTCAACCAGCGGAGCAATCCCGGCCAGCGTCGGGGAGGCTTCCTGGGGCGGCGGCTCTGGTACTCGTCGCTCCTGGCGAGGGCCGCTGGAAGACAGAAGGAGGCCAGGGATGAGCGCACAGAACACCGCCAGTCCCACGAAAATTCGAAGCCACTCGGAGAATCTGCGCATCATTAGACTCTTTAATAGTGGGTCAGTTTGAAATTGTAATGGCGAGTTTGCCTCGCCAGGTGGCGGCATGAAGCCGCCTCTACATCAAACTGACCCACTGCGGACTCTTTTTGTCTTTCCCCAGGCAAAGCTATTGCTATATACTGGCGCGCTTCGTGAGTCAATGCCTTTTCCTTGCCGCTGGTTTTAGCGGTGAACAGCGAGAGAGGGTGGTCGTCTTCGATCAAGGCACAATTTGCGCGCGCCCTGATCGAAAGCGCTTCGCAAGGGCTGAACTGGGGGATGGCAATGGGGATTATGTCGAGGTGGCGATGCAAATAGAGTACAGATCCTTCCGATGGGCCCTCGTCCTGTCTGCGGCTTCCATCCTGGCGTCAGTTTTACCCGGCTGTGCACAGCAGGGTCCGGCTGCACCCATCGATTTGCGATGCGAATATCTGACGAACGCAATGGGCATTGATGTAAACCAGCCACGATTCTCCTGGGTGCTCCGGGATTCTAAACGAGGCGAGCTTCAAGCCGCTTACCAGGTGCTTGTGGCCTCGCGAGCGCAATTGCTGGCACAGCAGAATGGAGGCGCGTGGAATAGCGGGAAGATAGCCTCTGATAATTCCATCCAGGTCGCATACGCTGGAAAGCCTTTGAAGAGCGGCCACGCCTACTACTGGGCGGTGCGCTTCTGGGATTCCCAAGGGCGTGTGAGCCCTTACAGCAAGCCGGCCCATTTTGAAATGGGGCTTCTTTCCCGCAATGAATGGAAAGGAGAATGGATCGGCGGAGGCGGAGAACTGCGCAAAAGCTTTCGTCTTCCAGCAAGCGTGGTGCGGGCGCGGGTCTACATCACCGCGCTCGGCTACTACGAGTTACACATCAACGGCCAGCGGATTGGTGACGATGTGCTTGATCCCGCCTTCACCACCTATCCCAAGCGCGTGCTTTATTCTACCTATGACGTGACGCCGGACCTCACCCAGGGAGCTAATGCGGTTGGCGCGATGCTGGGCGGTGGCTGGGCAACGCTTTCCCCGCCCCATTCATTTCAGGGCTACTATTCGAAGCCTGCGCTTCTCTTCCAGATGAACGTGGAGCTGGCGGGAGGAAAAACCTTCACACTCGCTTCCGACGCTTCATGGAAATCGACTGCTGGCCCGATTGTGAGTGACAGCGTCTACAACGGGGAGATTTACGATGCGCGCCGGGAAACGCCGGGTTGGGACCGCGCGGGCTTTAACGATTCCGCATGGCGAAGCGCCCGCATCATGCCAGGGACGCGAGGCGCGATCTCCACGGAAATGATGCCGCCGATTCGCGTAGTGGATGAGATCGTCCCCCGGTCGATTACCGATCCCAAGCCGGGAGTCTACGTCTTCGATATGGGCCAGAATATGAGCGGATGGGCCCGGCTCCGGGTGCGCGGGCCTCGCGGAACGCGCGTCGAAATGCGCTATTCAGAGCTCATCTATCCGAATGGAATGATCAACCGGGCCAACCTGCGGAGCGCCAAATCACGCGACGTTTACATTTTGAGCGGAGGAGGATGGGAAACGTATCACGCCCATTTCACCTACCACGGTTTTCGCTATGTAGAGGTGACCGGCTTTCCCGGAACGCCCGGCCTCGATTCGATCCGGGGCGAGGTGGTGCACACCGCGGTTGAGGCTACGGGCAGCTTCGTCGCGTCAAACCAGATTCTCAACCAGATTCAGCATCTCATTCATTGGTCCCAGCTCACAAACCTCTTCAGCATCCCAACTGACTGCGACCAGCGTAACGAGCGCCAGGGGTGGTTAGGCGACACCCAAGTCACCGCCGAAGAGGCCATGATGAACTTTGATATGGCCGCTTTTTATACAAACTTCATCCGCGACATCCACGACGTTCAGGGACCTGACGGAACGATTACAGACACGGTTCCCTACCGCTATGGCCGGCGGCCCGCCGACCCCGCCTGGGGAACGGCGTATCCGCAGCTCTGCTGGTATATGTGGCAGCAATACCACGACCGGCGCATTCTCGAAGAGAATTACGGGGGGCTCAAAAAATATGTTGAGTTTCTCCGAAGCCGCGCGCCCGGAAACCTTCTGAGTTATAGCTATTACGGAGACTGGGTGGCCATAGTTCCTACACCCGGAAGTTTTGTTTCCGCGGCGTATTATTATTACGACACCTGGATTGTTTCCCAGATCGCTTCTGTGCTGGGCCATACGACAGACGCACAAACCTATTCCACACTAGCCAGCGAGATCAAGGACGCGATCAATAGCCGTTACTTTCATCCTGATACTGACGAGTACGCGACCGGAACTCAGACGGCCGACGCGATGGCGCTGGTGCTCGGCCTTGTTCCCCCAAAAAATCGCGGCGCCCTTACCGCCAACCTCGATAACAACATCGTCTACTCTCACAACACGCACCTGACCACCGGCTTTATCGGCGTGAAGTGGCTTATGCTCGCTCTCACCGCAAACGGTCATCCCGACGTGGCTTATGAGCTCGCCACCCAAACTACTTATCCCAGTTGGGGCTACATGGTGAAAAGGGGGGCGACGACACTTTGGGAGCTGTGGCAGGATAAAAGCGGACCATCCATGAACTCGCATGACCATGCCATGTTCGGCAGCGTGGGCGCTTGGTTCTATCGGGCGCTGGCAGGCATCAATCAGTCGCCGGGTGCTGCAGGTTACCGGCACATGCTTATTGAGCCTCATCTCGAAGAAAACCTGCACTGGGCCAGCGGAACCATCCACACCATTCGCGGCGCCGTTTCATCCTCCTGGGCGCGCTCGCCGGGAAAAATCACTCTGAGCGTGAGCATTCCTGTGGGTGCGGACGCTACGGTCCTAGTCCCTAAAGAAGAACAGATGACCCGCATCACCGTCAGCGAAAGCGGCCATGCGGTGTGGGAGAATAACCATTACGTCTCCGGCGATCCCGGCGTAACCGCAGGCCATGAATCCGATGATGGCGTGGTTTTCAACGTGGGTTCCGGTGATTATAGGTTTGAACTGACGTGCGATTAAGCAACACATGGGCATGCCAACAGTAGCGCGGAGTTGTCCTTTAACTCCGCGGCTTTTGTTTATGCCCGAACGAAATGCC
>JBOGJS010000031.1:0-3131 GCA_050745365.1 Terriglobia bacterium | reverse complement strand
CCAACGGCGTGACGTTGATTTCCGACGTTTCCTGGGGTGATTTACCTCTAAGGGCCATTACTTCCTCCCGCGCCCGGTCTTTTTCAGAAAGTAGTCAATCAATTCTGAAGACGAGTTGTCCATCTCCACATCAAAAGCTTCCAGCTTGCTGCTGAAATAGTTGTAGAGCCAGACCGCAGGGATCGCCACGAGCAGCCCGAGCGCGGTGGTGACGAGAGCCTCCGAAATACCGCCGGCCACGGCACCCAACCCGGTCGTGTGCTGTGAGGAAATGCCCTGAAACGCGTGGATAATACCAAGCACCGTTCCGAACAGGCCTACGAAAGGCGCTGTAGCTCCCGTGGTCGCCAGAGCCGGAAGGCCGCGCTTCAACTCCGCGTGGACGATGGCCGACGCCCGGTCCAGCGCCCGCTTGGAAGACTCAATATCCCCGTCGGTGATTGCCGCCGTCGCCGCATGCGCCTGGAACTCCTGCAAGCCCGCGGTAACCACTTTGGCCAGGTGGCTGCGCCTGTTCTGCTCGGCAATGGCGATGCTCTCGTCTAGCTTCCCTTCTTTCAAAGCGCCTGCCACGGCCGGCGCAAAAAGTCTCGACTGCTTGCGGGCGGCCTGGTAAGTGATATAACGGTCAATCATCACCGCGATCGACCAGGCGGACATGATGAGCAGGACCACCACAACACCTTTCGCCGGGTCTCCCATGCTATGCCACATTTGTGTGGGATTAAACCCGACGGATGCCCCTGCAGAAGCCTGAAACAGCATAACTGCCAATCCAAGAAATTTTGCCCCAATCATTCTGTTTTTCTCCTCTTAAAAGGTTCTTAAAAATACAATCGTTTCGTTTTAGCTCTCAGCGCGTAGCCCGGACCTGCATTTCTTCAAGCCCGCAGCTTTCATCCATCTCCGGGTCAGGGCCGCAGACCTCAACGGCGGAAGTCTGCCCTCCCCGCGAGTTGCTTCTTTTTCCTAATCCGAGAGCGTGAAGTTGACATCAATCTCAGTCACAACTTCCACAGGAACTCCGTTGAGCAGGGTTGGCTCATATCGCCACTGCCTCACGGCTTGAAGCGCAGCCTGCACCAGCAGAGGGTGCCCCGAAATTACCTTCAGGTCCTGAATAGTGCCGTCCTTGCTGATTACAGCTTCAAGCCGCACGGTCCCCTGAATGCGTGCCATCCTTGCCAAGGGCGGGAATTGCGGCATCGGCCGATAAATGGCCTTAGCAGCTTCCACCTGGCCTCCCACGCGGATCCGCTGCGGCACCGCGGCCTTAGGTGGCGGCGGAGGAGCGGCCGTCATGCTTCCAAGCAAGCCGCCCAGAACGCCACCAGTACTTCCGCCCGGAACGCCACCCGGAACGCCACCCACCACGCCGGTGTTCGCAGGCTGCGGCTGATCTTTGATAAGCTTGATCCGCTTCGGGATCACGGTTGGAGCTTTCATCAAATCCGCAAGCGACACGTGGTG
Source organism: Terriglobia bacterium (assembly GCA_050745365.1). Lineage (GTDB taxonomy): Bacteria > Acidobacteriota > Terriglobia > UBA7540 > UBA7540 > RH2-MAG17b. The sequence continues at coordinate 1,661 of JBOGJS010000031.1, read as the reverse complement.
AACCACAATCTTCGGCGGCGCAGCAGCCGGCGGAGGAGGCGGAGGGGGAGGGGGCGGCGGTGCGGACAGGAAGGTCAACATCTGGGCCTTCGGCAGCGCATTCGTATAAATCAACGGGTAGAGAACACACGCTCCGATGAGGATGGCGTCCACAATATAGCCGATAATCATGGAGGCCCTCTTCCAGTCCTTCGTCTTACTTCCGGTGTAAAGCAGGTAAATCAAAAAACCGAGGAAACTGAGAATGAGAGTCAGAATGAACCACGGGATGGGGTTCAGCTTCAATCGGCGACAATCCGAATAGACATAACTCAGGATCAGAGCCGTCACAAAAAAAGGAATAAATCCAAAGACGACGGACTGGACATAAAGAAGGGCGGTCGATTGCGGGCGCCCCAAAGCCAGCGTGACTCCAAAGCGATAGAAGAAGAAACCTAACACGCCCAGCGCCACGATAATGATCCATTGCGTCGTTGTGACTATCGGCGCCCGGTCCGGCGACGAATCCACTAAGGTCTGCTCAAACATGAGCGATCACCTCCCTTAAAAACCGTGATAAGAGCGCCGGCCGCACGTGTCGAGGCACGAAAAAATCGCAGCTTGTAAACCGTAGGTCGACGCTCCAATACTGACCACATATCACTCATCGCTGCCGTCATCTTCGGGCTCCCGCCGGCACCTTCTTCGCGGGCTTCTGCCTCTGCTTACCCTTCGGATGCAGCGGCGCGGCGGGCACCGCTACGCTCACTTTGCTGCCGCCGAAGTTCGATTGCCGCGTCCGGTCTTCCCAGGCCACAACCAACGGGCTGGCGATGGCAAACGACGAGTACGTCCCAATGATTACGCCCGCCACCAGCACCAGCGAAAACCCATGAATCACTTCACCGCCAAAGAGAAATAGCGCGAGCACAGCAATGAATGTGAGGCCGGAAGTCAGAATCGTCCGGCTCAAGACCTGATTGATGCTGCGATTGACAAGGTCGCGGAAGTTCTCCCGCTTGTTCAGATGCATGTTTTCCCGGATGCGATCGAAAGTCACGATCGTGTCGTTCATCGAATAGCCGATTAGCGTCAGAAACGCCGCAATCACGGTGAGCGATATGTCCTTATGCAAAATCGAAAAAATTCCAAGCGTAATCACCACGTCGTGGAACGTGGCGATGATTGCCGCAACCCCAAATACCAGCTCAAACCGAAACCACACGTAAAGCAGCATGGCCGCAAGCCCCGCCAACACCACGTACATCGCCTGCTCCCGCAGCTTCGCTCCAACCTTCGGACCCACGATCTGCGTATTAAACACCGAAAACTCAGAAAGGTAAAAATTATTTTTCAGGTCGTTGAGTACCTGGTTATTGACTCCACTCAGCCCTGAAAGCTGGCTGAAATCCGATACGAGCCCTTCGTGGTCGGTTCGGAAATGCACCATGGCCTGCGCCATTTGACTATATGTGTTCTGCGCTACATCCGCGATCTTGCCCGCGAGATGAAGCGGGTCATCCACGATCAGGCGATCGGCAATTTGTGAGGCACTGGCGTTATTCAAGTCCGTCTTGCCGTCGGGAGTTTTTCCGTACAGGTTATCGAGAGCCGTGATGATATCCCGCTTACCCGCATCCAGAGCGTTCTGCTTCGTTGTCGTGCGCACGTCCAAGCTGATC
>JBOGJS010000030.1:0-4626 GCA_050745365.1 Terriglobia bacterium | reverse complement strand
CCCTCCTACGTCGGGCACCTTCTCCCCTGGGGAGAAGGTGGGGAGCCGATTCGCTCCTCTTCGAATCGCCCTGAGCGGAGCGAAGGGGCTCACGGTAAACTCCGCGACCCGGATAAGGGGTCTTGATCGAAATTTTCGAAGCGGGGCCCGCGTGCATACGCGTCGCGTACTTTTGCAATTAAGCACTAGAACCAGCGTAGAATCCAGCCCGCCGCATAGCCAAGCAGCCCGCCGGCAAGGAGCAAAGGCTGCAGCCACTGTTGAAGACTTTCAAGTGTAGGATCGGCAATCACGGGCCAGGGGCCGTGACCACCCCAGTAGACCTTCATCAATAAGGCCAGGGCTAGGGCGGCGAGAGCTTTTCGGCGAATTTCTTGGGCTGTAGCGGCACCAACCAACGGCTGGCGCGCCGGCGCGTAGAGTGTGCCGCCATGGGTCAAGGGGTAATGACATTTTGCGCATTCGATGGCGAACCCGTAGACGGGGAAACTGCAACGTGGGCAACGATGCATGGTGAACCTCCTGATTACTTTCGTCGGTCGCGACCCAGACCAGGAGGCCTTGGGGTCGCCGACAGACCTATCAAACCGCGTATGTTCAGACGAGTAAATGGTACTTCCGTACTGCCGGGCGGGGGAAGACACCTGGCGAAGGGCATTTGACGTTCGGCGGGTTTCGCTCCGTGATATCATTGTGATATCATATGAGTGAGAGGCAAATATGCCCAACATGACGGTACGAAACATTCCAGAAGATGATTATGCCTTGCTTCGGCAGGAGGCCCGACAGCGCAGATCGAGCATTAACTCCGAAATTCTCGAAGCGATCCGGTACAAGACCGAAGAATTAAAGCGACGAAAACGGGCAGCGCGAGCCATGGTTAGGATCGATAAGTTGCGGGATGAGATCGCCAGGAAATTTCCAAATCAGACCGACAGCGTTACGCTTATTCGTGAGGATAGAGACAGCCGATGAAACTGGGGAGTATACCATGCCTGATTTGATGGTTCGGAATGTACCCGAAGCCGTTTACGACTTGCTCAAACTCAGTGCAAAGGCTCACGGACGGAGCCTCAATGCAGAAGTCGTGGCGATCCTAGCCGACGAAGACGCGTGGGCGCTCCGGCGTCTGAAAATTGACTCTGTCCTTGAAGAGCTAAAATCCGTCCAGCGGGCCATTCACAAAAGGCATCCCAACGCGCTGGACAGTACAGAGCTGATCCGCGAGCTCCGGAATGGCCGATGAATCTTGTTATCGATGCGAGCGTCGCAGCCAAATGGATCCTGGTCGAGGAAGGCACCTCCGCGGCAAAAGCCGTGCTCCAGGAGTGCAAGGCAGGGAGGTGGACTCCGCTCGCTCCGGAAATCCTTCCCGCCGAAATAGCAGCGGTGTTGTGGAAAAGGGTCATCCGCGGATTGCTGGAGGCTCGGCAGGCAACCTTCCTGTACGCTCGGTTCGAGGAGCTTCGGCCCATCTTGGTGCCACTCGCCGGCTTGGTAGGCCCGGCGCTGCAGCTTGCGCTTCGGTACCGTCATTCGCTTTACGACGGGCTCTACGTCGCGCTTTCGCATCAGATGAATTGCCGCTTGGTCACGGCAGATGAAGAACTTCACAGAAGGTTCCGTCCCGATCAACATGACATCATGCTTTTGAGGGACTGGCGGTCAGGGTGAGCGAGGAGGGGTTGTAGCGCATCCAATGACTGGTGCCTGACGGAGATTTTGATTAATGTGGAACAACTTTAAAACAACGATCCTGCTGGCATGCCTCACCGGTGTGCTGCTGGCGATTGGCCAGGTGTTTGGCGGCCGCGAAGGGATGACAATCGCCATTATTTTTGCCGCGGTGATGAACCTGGGCAGCTATTTCTTTTCGGACAAGATCGCCATCGCTTCGAGCGGCGCGGTTCCGATCTCCCGGGAAGAGAACCCGCGCATCTATCAGATTGTCGAGCGGCTGGCGGCCAAGGCCAACGTTCCCGTACCGAAGATCTACATGATCCCGACCGACTCGCCCAACGCCTTTGCGACGGGCCGCAACCCGGGGCACGCTTCCGTCGCAGTGACGCGGGGCATCATGGAGCTCTGCAATGACACAGAGATTGAAGGCGTGCTGGCGCACGAGCTGGGACACGTGAAGAATCGCGATATCCTCATCAGCGCGGTGGTCGCGACGGTCGCGGGCGCCATCACCTACATCGCGCAGATGGTGATGTGGGCGGAAATGTTCGGCGGTTTTGGCGGAGGAGGTGGGGAAGAAGGCGAAGGCGGCATCCTTTCCGCCCTGGCGATGATGATTGTTGCGCCGCTCGCGGCCACGCTGATCCAGCTCGCCATTTCGCGTTCCCGCGAGTACCAGGCCGATTCCACCGGAGCTCACATCACGGGTAACCCGCAGGGCCTGGCGAGCGCGCTCGAGAAAATCGAGCAATGGTCAAAGCGCCTGCCCATGCAGGTCTCGCCTTCCACGGCTCACCTCTATTGCGCTCAACCGCTCACCAGCGGCCAATTCTTCTCTTCACTTTTTTCTACCCACCCACCCATCCAAAAGCGCATTGACCGGCTGCTGAGCGGAAGGTACTAAGAGCAGTGGCGAGTGACAAGTGACGAGAAATTGGTCCACTGAGTCATGGATTCAGTGAACCCATGGCCCAATCGCCTCTCACTGCTTTTGAGCGCCGATGGCGGGCGCTTGAAGCGCCAACACTCGCTGGATTTGCCGGTCCCACACTGGCCACTCGTGCCTGCCCGGCACTTCGCAATAGCGATAAGGAATCTTCAGCAGGGCCAGAATCCTCACAAAATCCCGATTTTCAGCGAGCAGCCGATCTGAGGACCCAACGGACAAATAGAGTTGAGGCATCTCGGAGACGGGAATTTCCCCGATCAGCTCGAACAGGTCATTCTCCCAGCGATTCGGATTCGTGAGTGGGCCGAAATCTTCCTCAATCGTCTGCCGGATCGGGCTGCCCGGTGGCAAAACGTCTTCGAACGCAGGTTCTGCGGAGGCCACAACGCCGCTCAAGCTCGCGGCAGCGGCAAAGAGTTGATGGTACTTTAACCCCAGCAGCAACGCACCGTAGCCGCCCATCGAAAGCCCGGCAATGGCTCGATGGTCGCGGGAAGCGAGCGTGCGGTAGTGAGCGTCCACATACGGAATGAGGTCATCGACAATGTAACTCTGCCAGCCCAGCTTTGGATTGGCGTAGTTGTCAACGTACCAGCCGTTTTCATCCTCTGGCATCACGATGATCTCTTCATAATGTTTCGCGTAGTCTGTGATATGGCTTTTTGTGACCCACGCCGTGTAATGATCCGTATACCCGTGCAGAAGATACAGCACCGGATAGCGCCGCGCGCTGGTGCCATAGTCCTGTGGGAAGATGACGTTGAAACTCACCTGCATCCCGCCCAGGTGCGCCGGGCTGAACGTAACGGTCTGGTAGCCCTTCGGCCATGCTGGAAGCGACAGGGTGAGGAGCAAAAGCGTGCAGAGACTCACAATTCCGTATCGCCGGTGAAGACGCAAATGCCTGTTCGACTCGCCAAGGGTATCCATAAGGTTAGCCAGCTTATCACAGGACTTTTGGAGATCGCCATCGCTTTTTCTTCCGCCTTTGTAACGCGACGGACAAACCCACGCTCATACCACAAACCGGTTGACCGTGGCTTACCACTACCACTCTTGAACCCGACGGACAAGCCCGCTACCACTGGCGGTGCTGCGGGAAGTTGGAGTCAGTCGGATCCGGGCGCATGGAACAGGCGGACCCTGCCCTTGGTAGTGGGTCAGTTTGATGTATAGGCGGCTTTATGCCGCCACCTGGCGAGGTAAACTCGCCGCTACAAATTCAAACTGGCCCACTATCCTGGCTTTCGCAGCTTGACACTCGTTCCTCCCGCTCATCATAATTGACGTTCTGTTTTCCTCCGCGTTGACCAGTTCGTTTTCTGAAGGGAGTTTTTCATGTCTCAAACCTTTCAAAACTACATTGCAGGCAAATGGGTGACGGCAAAATCCGGGAAGACTTTTCCCAATGTGAACCCGGCTGACACGCGAGAGACGGTGGGGCTCTTCCAGGCTTCCGGAGCGGAAGACGCCGAAGCGGCCTGCGACGCCGCGGTCAATGCGCAACCGGCCTGGGCCGCGAAGCCCGCTCCGCTGCGCGGCGAATTTCTCTTCAAAGCTGCGGAAATCCTTGAGAGCCGATTGGGGCAAGTGAGCGAGGAGATGACGCGCGAGGAGGGGAAAACGCTTCCCGAAGCCAAGGGAGAGGTGAAGCGGGCCATTAACATTCTCCGCTATTTTGGAGGGGAAGGCGCGAGGCAGTTCAGCTACCAGATTCCCTCGGAGCGCGAAAGCGTTTTTTGCTATACGCTCCGCAAGCCGCTGGGGATGGTGGCGCTGATTACGCCTTGGAACTTCCCGAGCGCCATTCCCGCCTGGAAGATGGCCCCGGCGTTGGTGGCGGGAAACACCGTGGTGATCAAGCCCGCTTCGCTCGCGCCTCTGAGCGCCTGGCGCATCGTCGAGGCGCTCGACCAAGCCGGCCTGCCGGCGGGCGTGCTGAATTACGTCACCGGCAGCGGCGGCACAGTTGGAAACGCGCTGGTGGAGCATCCGGC